>NZ_JBHWJJ010000140.1:0-21637 GCF_042732005.1 Streptomyces sp. NPDC059851
GGACGGCGACCACCGACTCGGGGCCCGCCCCGCGCGAGCGCAGACGCGCGGCCAGCGAGTCGACGCGGGCCATCAGCTCCCGATACGTGACGTCGCCGTCGTCATCGGTGACGGCGACGGCTTCGGGACGCCCGGCGGCGATGCCGCGGACCCGGCCGACGAGGTCGGTGAGGGACTCCGGCGCCGCGGTCCGGTTCCATTCCTCCACCAGTTCGCGGCTTTCCTCCGCGGTCAGGATCGCAGCGCTCCCGATACGGGTGTCCGGAGCCTCGGCTGCGGCCTCGATCAGCCGGCCCAGTCGGGCGAGCAGTGCCTCGGCGGTGGCCCGCTCGAACACGTCGGAGCGGAACTCCAGGGCGAGGAGGACACCGCCCGTGCCGTCGGAGAGGTCCTCCCGGACGTTGAACGAGAGGTCGACCTTGGCGCTGCCGGTCGCGACGTCGAGCAGTCCCAGGCGCAGCCCGGTGGCGGGCTCGGGCAGCCGGCGCTGCGCGCCGTCCATCGCCAGCATCACCTGGAACAGCGGTTGGCGGGCTGTCGAGCGCGTGGGGTTGAGGACCTCCACCAGCCGCTCGAACGGCAGGTCCTGGTTCCCGTAGTCGGCCAGATTTCCCTGCCTCACCCGGGCCAGCAACTCGCGGAAGGTCGGATTGCCGCCCGTGTCCGTCCGCAGCACCAGGGTGTTGGTGAAGAAGCCGACCAGCTCCTCCAGTTCCTCGTCGCCGCGCGCGGCCGCGGGGACGCCGAGGGCGATGTCGGTGCCGGCGCCCAGCCGGGTCAGCAGCGCCGCGACCGCGGCCTGCACGACCATGAAGACGCTGGTGCCGCTCGTCCGCGCCAGCTCCGCGACCCGCCCGTGGAGTCCGGGTTCCAGGTCGAGGGTGACCAGGCCGGCGGGGGCGGACCCGGTCGGCGGAAGCGGACGGTCGAAGGGCAGGTCGAGGCTCTCCGGCAGGCCGTCCAGCCGCTGCTTCCAGTAGGCGAGCTGCCGCGCGGCACGGCTGTCCGGGTCCTCCTCGGAGCCCAGCACGCGGTGCTGCCAGGCGGCGTAGTCGGCGTACTGCACGGACAACGCAGGGAGCTGCGGGGACCGTCCGCCGCACCGCGCCTCGTAGGCGGCGACGAGGTCGCGCAGCAGCGGCGCGAGGGAGTCGCCGTCGGCGGCGATGTGGTGGAGCAGCAGCAACAGCACGTGCCGACCCGGTTCGACCGCGAACAGCGTCGCCCGCAGGGAGGGCTCGGCCGCCAGGTCGAAGGGACGGGCCACCGCCGAGGCCAGCCTTCCCGACAGCTGCGAACCGGTCACGGTCTCGACGGAGAGGACGGGACGCACACCGGCGTCGAGGACGAGCTGGACGGGAACGCCCTCGCTCTCCCGGTAGACGGTGCGCAGGATCTCGTGCCGGTCGGTGAGGTCGCCGATCGCCGATTCCAGGGCACCACGGTCGAGTTCACCGTCGAGCGTGAGGACGATCGGGATGTGGTAGGCGGCCGAGGAGGCTTCCAGCCGGTGCAGGAACCACAGCCGCCGCTGTGCGGGGGAGAGGGCGAGATCCCCGTCGCGCGGTACGGGGCGCAGGGCCGGGAGGTCCTCCGCCGGGTCCACGAGGCGCTCGGCCAGGCGGGCCGGGGTGGGGGCCGAGAACAGGGCCTCCACCCCGCACTCGACGCCGAGCACGGTGCGGATCCGCCGGCTCGTGCGGGCCGCCAGCAGGGAATGGCCGCCCAGGGCGAAGAAGTCGTCGTCGATCCCGACGGAGTCGAGGCCGAGGGCCTCGGCGAAGACCTCGCATAGGGCTCGCTCGCGGGGGGTCCGCGGCGCGCGCCGGGCGCGGGCGCCGTCCGGGGGGCAAGGGCGGGGCAGGGCCGCGCGGTCGGTCTTGCCGTTCGCCGTGACCGGTACGGCGTCCAGCACGGTGAAGGAGGCGGGGACGAGGTGGCCTGGCAGGGACGCGGCGAGCAGCTCGCGCAGGACCGCCGGGTCGATGCCGTCGTCGCCGGGTACGACGTAGGCGGCCAACGAGGGCTCGCCTGACGCGTCCCGGTGCACGGCCGCGGCGGCCCGACCGACGCCGGGCAGGCGCAGGAGGGCGGCTTCGACTTCTCCGAGCTCCACCCGGTAGCCGCGGATCTTGACCTGCTCGTCGGCGCGGCCGACGAATGCGAGTGCGCCGTCGGGGCGCTGCCGTACGAGGTCGCCGGTGCGGTACATGCGCGCGCCGGGAGGCCCGAAGGGGCTGGCGACGAACCGCTCCGCGGTCAGCGCGCAGCGCCCCAGGTAGCCGCGGGCGAGGCCGGGGCCCGACACGTACAGCTCGCCGGTGGCACCGGTCGGCACCGGGTGCAGGGAGCCGTCGAGCACGTGGGCGCGGGTGCCGGGCAGCGGCGTACCGATCGGCGGTTCCCCGTCGCCGGCCAGGGCGTCGCTCATGGTGGCGATCACGGTGGTCTCGGTGGGGCCGTAGGCGTTGACGAGGGTCCTGCCGGGCGCCCAACGGGCCGCGAGCTCGGCCGAGGTGGCCTCGCCTCCCACGAAGAGGTTCATGTCCGGGGGCAGGTCGCCCTCGGCGTCCATCACGGCCAGCGAGGAGGGCGGAAGAAGTGCATGGGTGATGCGGGCCTCACGGGTGAAGGAGGCCAGCGCGTCGCCGGGCATCAGCTGCTGTCCGGGCGCCAGGACCAGGGTCGCGCCGGACAGCAGGCCCATGCACAGCTCCGCGACCGTGGCATCGAATCCCATGGCGGCGAACTGCAGTACGCGGCTGCCGGGCCCGATCCCGAGGCGCCGGGCGCAGGCCTCGGCCAGGCCCGGTATGCCGCGGTGCGTGACGACCACGCCCTTGGGGCGGCCGGTGGACCCCGAGGTGTAGATGACGTAGGCGGGGTGCGCGGCGGTGAGCGGCGCGGTCCGGTCGCCGTCCGCCGGATCGGTCTCCGGCCGGCCCGCCAGTTCCCGTACGACCGCGGCGTCGTCGAGGAGCAAGGGGCGGCAGCCGGCCGCCTCGGCCGGGGCCGCGGTACAGGAATCCGCCAGGACCACGGCGGGAGCGGCGTCCCGCAGCACGTAGGCGATCCGCTCCGCGGGGTAGCCAGGGTCCACGGGAACGTAGGCGGCGCCCGCCTTGGCGACGGCGAGGGCGGCGACCGCGAACTCCGGCGAGCGGGACAGCAGCAGGGCGACGCGGTCCTCCGGACCGACGCCCCGGGAGGCCAGCGCGTGCGCGAGGCGGTTGGCCCGCCGGTTCAGCTCCGCGTAGTCGAGGACGGTGCCCGCGTATTCGACGGCCGGGGCCGCGGGCGAGGTCCGCACCTGCTGTTCGAAGAGCGCGGGAAGCGTCGGCCCGGCCGGGATGCCGTCCGCCGGGTCGGCTGGCGCGTTCGCTGCCCGGGCCTCGGCGTCGGCGAGCAGGCCGAGCCGGCCGACGGGCGTGCCGGGTTCGCCCAGGGCCCGTGCGACACGGCCGATGAACTCCACGTAGCGGTTCTGGACGGCGGCGGCCTCCCCGTCGTGGTAAAGCTCCGGGTGGACGTCGAAGTCCACCCGGATCCGGCTGCCATCGCCGCGGTCGTACACGCAGATGGTGAGGTCCTCGATGAGCCGCAGCGACATGTTGTGCGCGTCGCTGCGGCTCCCGGCGAAGCGCAGGTCGTAGTCGAAGGGCACCACGTTGATGAGCGGGCCGAAGAATCGGCGGTGGTCGTGGGGCAGCGCGAGGTCCCGTCGCAGGTCCTCGCCGCGGTAGCGCTGGTGCGACACGACGCCGCGCAGTGCGTCGCGGGTCCGTGCCAGCAGCTCGTCCACGGTCGTGTCGGGAGTGACGTCCACCCGCACCGGCAGGACGTTGGCCACCATTCCCGGCGCGAGGCGCGACCTCGCGTCGTGCCGGGCGGTGACCGGCAGTCCCAGCACCACGTCAGTGAGGCCGGTCATGCGGTGGAAGAAGGCCGTGGTGGCGGCGATCACGATGCGGGACCTGGCGACCCCGATGCGCTCCGCCGCGACAGTGAGGTCCTGCTGGACGTCCTGCGGCAGGTGGGCGGTGTGCCGGACGAACTCGGCCGTCGCGCGCAGCGGCCGGGCCGACAGGGCGATCGGTTCCGGCCGGTCGGCGAACCGGTCCAGCCAGAAGGCGCGGTCCCGCTCGAATTCCCGGGAGCCGCGGTAGGCGGAGTCGGCGTCGAGCAGGGTGCGCACCGGCTCGAACGGGCAGGGGTCCGGCTCGGTGCCCGCCGCAAGGGCGCTGTAGACGTGCGCCACCCTGCGGACCAGAAGCGCCGCGCCCACCCCGTCGAGCAGGATGTGGTGGTAGGCGTGGTACCAGAACCAGTGGTCGTCGCGGACGCGGAAGAGCGCGTAGGTGAACAGCGGTGAGCGGGTGAGGTCGATCCGCCGGCGCAGGTCCCGCCCCATCCACTCCTCGGCGGCGCGCCGCGGGTCGGGCTCGCCGGACACGTCGACGGTCTCCAGCCGCCAGGACGGCGGCGGTCCCACCACCTGGCGGGGCCCGTCTGCGGTGTCGAGGAACCTGATGTGCAGGGCGTCCGCCTCGGCGAACACCTGCCGCAAGGTCTGCTCGAACAGCGCGGGGTCGACGGGCCCGTGGATTTCCAGGTACTCGGCAGCCCTGAATATCGGGCTGTCCGGATCGACCTGCGACGCGAACCAGACCCCGGCCTGGGCGCCGGTCAAAGGAAGGGTCTGCTCGCCGGCTGCGAAAGACTGAGATCGGTCCATGACTCCTCGCCACTCACTTCACTTGCGGGTGTGCGGGGACATTGCGCTGGGAGTCTTCCGCAGCGTGCCTTCCGCACGGGAAACGGATCTGGATTTCCGGGCGAGCAGCCACTCCGGATTTCGGCAGGACACTATCCAGCCCGCCCGGGGGCGGGCTGGATGCGTTCTGTACGGTGAGCTGCCTCCGGTCAGGCGGCGGGCCGGCCGTGGTTCGCGTGGATCTTTTCGAGGATGCGGACCGCGGTGCCGCAGCCGTCGTCGCTGCGGACCGCCTTCGCGAGTTCCGCCACTCGGCGGGCGATCGCGGCGTCCGTCGTGGCGGTGCGGATCGCGGCGGTCAGGCCCTCGGAGGTGAGGTCGCGCAGCTGGATGGGGGCGGGGGCGACCCCGATCTCCTCCAGGTACTCGGCCCACATCAGCTGCTCCCGGTGGAAGGGGCAGGTCACCTGGGGGATCCCGGCCAGCAGGGCCGCGTTGTGGGTGCCCGTCCCGCCCGCGTGGACGGCTGCCTTGACGCGCGGGAACAGCCAGTCGTACGGCACGTCGCGTGCCACGTACACGTCGTCCGCCGCTTCGGTGATCTTGATTCCGCCCCAGCCCTCCACGACGACCGCCCGGTTGCCGGTGTTGCGGACCGCCTCCAGCACCGTGCGGCCGACGCCCTCCGGGTCGAGGCCCCGCATGCTGCCGAAGCCGACGAAGACGGGCAGCTCCCCGGAGTCCAGGAACTGCTGCAGGTCCGCCGGGGGCTGCCACGCCAAGTGTGCGGGCAGCGACCAGAAGCCGGTGGTGTGAACCCACTCGGGCCAGTCCTCGGAGTGCTTGAGCACGTGGGGGCTGAAGCCGTGGATGACCGGCGTCGGGGTGCCGTCCGGGTAGTGGCGGAAGTCCATCTCGTCCTCGCGGGGCGGCAGGCCCAGCGCCTCGGCGCGCCAGGCCGTCACCATGGCGTGCGTCATGGGGTCGAGGGGCTCGCGGGCGGCCCGCTCGTGGTCCGCCAGGTTGTCGGGTCCGGAGGCCAGCCCCACTCCGGCCGGATAGTCGCGGGAGGGGACGAAGTGGGGGTAGAGCGGGGCCAGTACGTGGGGCACGCCCAGCCGTTCGGCGATCTGGTGGATCGCCTGGCGGGAGGAGTGCGAGTAGACGATGAGGTCGGCGCCCCCGGCGGCCGCCTCCCACATCTCGCGGAGGATGATCGGGTAGAGGCGGGGCAACAGCTCCTTGCCGAGGGACTCCCGCAGCCGTATCTGCTCGGGCGTGGGCCGGTCGTTGTTCATGAGGATCTCCTGCACGTCACGCCGGGCGTGCAGGTCCATCATCTCGTCGTTGAGCGGGGCGAATTCGACGCCGTACTCGGCCGCGAACGGTGCGAAGCGGCGAGGCCCGACCAGTACCCCGGTGTGGCCGGCCTGGTTGAGGGCGTAGGCCAGGGCCAGGTACGGCTGGACGTCCCCGCGGCTGCCGTGGTTCGAATAGATCAGTGCCTTCACAGTGTTCTCTCTGTCAGGAGTGGTGGTTCAGTTGCAGAGTTCCTTGAGCCGCGCCACCAGCCCGGCCTCGGTCTGGCCGTCGTCCGGCACCGGGGTGACTTGGATGTGGGTCACTCCGGCCGCCCGGTAGGCCGCCAGCCGGTCCTTCACGTAGTCCTCGGAACCGCACAGCGTCGTCGCTTCCAACAGCTCCTCCGGTACGGCCGCCTCCGCGGCGGCCCGGTCGCCCGCGGCGTACAGGCGCTGGATCCTGTCGGCGTCGCCGCCGAATCCGTACCGGCGGATGAGCGCGTCGTAGAAGTTGTGGCCGGGTGCGCCCATCACGCCGACGAACAGGGCGAGTTGACGGCGTGCGCGCTCGCGCGCGCGGTGCGCCCGCGGACCGATGGCCAGCAGGCCGCCCGCCGAGATGCGCAGCGGGCCCAGTGCAGGGTCCCGCTTCGCCAGCCCCGCCCGCAGGTCCTCGCCCCAGACCCGGTCGGCCCATTCGGGGACGAAGAACATGGGCAGCCAGCCCTCCGCGATCTCCGCGGTCATCCGGACGTTGCGCGGGCCGAGGGCGGCGATCCACACGGGGACCGAGTCCCGTACGGGCGGGGACAGCAGCCGCATCGGGGTGCCCAGTCCGCTCCCCTCCGGGGCGGGCAGCGGCAGCCGGTGCACGTGTCCGTCGTGGCGGACCGGCCCCTCGCGCCGCCATATCTTCCGCATGATCTCCACGGTCTCCCGGGTGCGGGCCAGCGGGGCGGTGTAGGGGACCCCGTGCCACCCCTCGATCACGCGGGGTCCGGAGGCGCCCAACCCCACGTGGCAGCGGCCTCGGGAGAGGGCGTCCACCCCGGCCGCCGTCATGGCGAGGACGGTCGGGGTGCGGGTGAAGAGCGGCATGATGCCCGACCCGATGTGGACGCGCTCGGTGCGGGCGGCGATGTAGCCCATGAAGCTGGGAGCGTCGTAGCCGTAGGCCTCGGGGACCCAGACCAGGTCCAGCCCGGCCTTTTCGAGCGCGCTCACCCGCCGGGCCGACTCCACCGCGTCGCCGTCGTACTGGATCTGCATGGACACCTGCATGGGGGCCTCCGAGGGTGTGGCGGTCAGGGCTGCAGGACCGGCCGGAGCCGGGCCATCTGCTCCTTGACGAGGAACTTCTGGACCTTGCCGGAGGGAGTGGTGGGCAGGGTGTCGAGCAGGTACCACAGCTGGGGCACCTTGAAGGGCGAGAGCCATTCCCGGCAGGCGGCCCGCAGTGCCTCCACGTCGACGGTCCGGCCCGGCGCGGGCAGCAGGCCGACGGCGACGATCTCGCCCCAGGCCTCGTCGGGGATGCCCACCACGACCGCCTCCTGTACGGCCTCGTCGCGCAGCAAGCACTCCTCGATCTCCGCCGCCGAGATGTTCTCGCCGCCGCGGATGATCACGTCGCTCAGCCGGCCGATGATCCGTACCGCTCCCGTGGCGTCCATCGAGCCGAGGTCGCCCGTGTACAGCCAGCCGTCCTCGTCCGTCTTGGCCGCGGTGGCCTCGGGGTCCCCGAAGTAGCCCAGCATCTGCTGGTAGCCGCGGGCGCAGATCTCGCCGGGAACGTCGAGCGGCTGCGTGTGCCCGTACTCCGGGTGGCTGATGCGGCACTCGACGTGCGGCAGCGGCCGCCCGACCGTTGCAGCCTTCTCCTCCGCGCTGTCCTCGGGCCGGGTCAGCGTGAGCACGGAGGCCAGCTCGGTCTGCCCGTAGAGGTTGAAGACGGTGGTGTCGAAGAGCTGTTCCACCTCGGCGATGAGCCGGGAGCGTACGGGGGCCCCTCCCGTGAGGACGGCACCGATGCGGGGTGCGGCGGCTTCGTCCTGGCGGGCCGCGTGGGCCAGGGCCGTCAGAACGGTGGGCACGCTGGTCAGCACGGCGTCGGGGGTCTCCCGCAACACCTTCAGGAGCAGACGGGGGTCGAACCGCTCCAGGAGGATGAAGGGACCGCCGCACCACAGCGGTCCCAGGCACGAGATGACGCAGCCGGCCGTGTGGAACATGGGGAGCGGGGAGACCACCGGAGCCCCGTCGGCGATGCCGAGCACGTCGAAGGTGAACCGCGAGACGTTCACGACGGCCTGGTGGGACAGCAGTACCGCCTTGGGCAGGCCGGTCGTCCCCGAAGTGAACTGGATCTGCGCCGGCACGGCCGTGGCGGCGCGCTCGCGTTCGACCGGCACCGGCGCACTGCCGTGGAGCTCCTCCCAGTCGGAGAGCGGGACCACGTGCTCCAGCAGGGGGAGCTCGCTCCGGATGTCCTCGACGACGGCGGCCATGTCGTACCCGCGGCTGTGCTCGGCGTACAGCAGCATGGTCGCTGCCGACGCGCGCAGGGCGTGCAGCAGCTCGCGTGCCCTGAGCGCCGGGTTGAGGGCGACGAGCGTCACGCCCGCGAGGGCGGCGGCGTACTCCGCGATGGGCCACTCGGCGACGTTCGGAGCCCAGATCGCGACCCGGCTGCCCACGGGCACGCGCTCGCTGATCCCGGCGGCCACCCGCTCGGCCTCGGCCAGGAGCTCCGCGTAGGTCCAGCTGCGCGGCTCGCCCTCCTCCGGTACGGACACGAGGGCCGCCTGGTCCGGTCGTGCCGCGGCGACCTCCCGCAGCAGGGAGCCGACCGTGTGGGACGCGAGGGTGCCGCTGGTGTCGGCGGTCCAGTGCGACTCGGTCAGCACTCTTCTGTCGCCGGGGAAGACTCCTGGCGGGGACGGGTTCTGCAGTGTCATGAAGCACTCCGTGAACGGATGGGGAGGAGCGCGCGGCGGACCGCGCCTCGGCCGGCCGAGGGCGGGGCAGCGCGAAGGGAAGGGTGAGAGGTGAAGAGGGAAGGGTGGGAGGTGAAGAGGGGAGGGAAGGGAGGGCACGGCGAGGAGCGTGCGGGGGAGGAGGCCGCTCAGGGCTGCGGTTCTCTGGCGTGGAGCCGGACCAGCGGGGAGAAGGCGTACGTCGCGTCGCCCGCGTCGGCCGGCTGGATCACCTGCTGGTCGACGAGGCGCTCCAGGAGGTTGTCCGCCTGCTGGGGCGAGCACCCCAGCAGGGCCGCGGCCGTGTCGGCGCAGAATCCGCCCTCCACCGCGCAGGCGAGCTCGTGGAGCGCCCTGCGGTCCGCGGGCGCGAGGGCGGCGAGGCCGGCCTCCAGGCGCGGACGCACGGCGAGCGCACCTTGGGCGAGTGCGTCGAGGCGGTGGTCCTCGTCGCGGAGCCGCTGAGCCATGTGGGCCAGCGTCCAGTGCGGGCGCATGGCCAGGCGCAGGCCGACGATCCGGATGGCGAGCGGCAGTGCGTCGCAGAGTTCGACGATCTCGTCCGCCGCGTCGCCCTCCTCGGCCGCCCGGTGCTGGCCGACGATGCGGGCCAGGAGTTCCCGTGCCTGCTCCGTGGTGAAGTTGGGGATGCGGAAGTGGCGGGCGTCCTCCAGAGCCGCCAGCGGCTCCCGGCTGGTCAGCAGGACCGAGGTGTTGAAGCCGCCCGGCAGCAGCGGGCGCGCCTGTTCCTCGTCCGCGACGTTGTCGAGGACCACCAGCGTGCGCCGGTCGACGAGCAGACTGCGGTAGAGCGTCACGCATCCGGCCAGCGACCTGGGGACGTCCTGCTCGGCGACCCCGAGGGCCTGGAGGAGCTGCGACAGTGCGGCCTGCGCGGGGAGGGGCTCGGCGGTGTTGCCGCGCAGGTCCGCGTACAGCTGGCCGTCGGGGAAGTGGGGGCGGCTCGCGTGGGCGGTGCGGACCGCCAGTACCGACTTGCCGGCGGCGGCCGGCCCGTAGAGGGAGACGACGGAGGCGCTGCCGATGGCCGACGTCGAGCGGCTCGTGGTGAGCGTGCGGAGCACGGGGTGGTGCTCGCTCCGGCCGACGAAGTCCTCCGCGTCGCGGGGGAGAAGACAAGGGGACAGCGGGCGCTGGCGGTGTGTCGGTCGGGTGGGGGGATCGACCGGCCACGACGGCGCGCCCTGGCCCAGGACGGACAGGTGCGCGGCCCGGAGTTCTGCGCTGGGCTCGATGCCGAACTCCTTGCGGAGCGTCGATTCCAGCTCGGTGTAGACCGCCAGGGCGGCGACCTGCTGCCCCGAGCCGGCGAGCGCGACCATGAGGCGGGAGTGCAGGCCCTCGTGCAGCGGGTGGGCCCGCTGCACCTGCCGCAGCCACGGGACGGCCTCGTCGTACTGGCCTGCGCCGATGGCGAGGTCGGCCAGGCGCAGGGTGGCGGCGAGGTGGACGCGGTAGTAGTCGGCAACGGCCGGATGCGCCCTGAGCCGTTCGCCGAAGCCTTCGAGGAGCTCGCCGGTGTACATCTGCACGACCCGGCAGAGGGCACGGTGCTCGCTGGGGAGGTCGCCCAGCTGCCGGGCCGCGCCGGCCGCGGCGGCCAGCTCCTGGAAGTGGAGCAGATCGATCTGGTCCTGGTCGATGCAGAGCTGGTAGCCCTCGGAGCGGCGGATGATCGAGGGAGCCCCCAGCTCCTCGGACCGGTGGCGGTCGAGGAAGTTGCGCAGGCGCGAGACGTGCGTGTGCACGAGCTGCTGGAAGGAGTACGGGGGCTCTTCGCCCCACAGCACGTCGACGATCTCGCTGCGGTGGACCGCCTGGTTGGCGTTGAGGGCCAGGAGCGCCAGGAGGTGCCGCTGCTGCGGTGTGCCGATGTCCAGTTCGACGGTGCCGCGCAGGGCGGCGAACGGGCCGAGGAGCCGGATGCCGAACTCTGCGGATTCGTCGTGCGGGTCGGCGGGGCGCTGCCCGCCGGTGTGGGCGGCTGCGCAGAGCTGAGGTTCGTTCAGGACCTCGGCCAGACGCTGGAGGGACACTGCACGGGGTCTGGGGACCCGGTCCTGCTCGATCTCGCGCAGGGTCCGCATGCTCAGGCCGGACTGCTCGGCCAGCGTCCGCTGGCTCATGCCCACCTGCTGTCTCAAATTGCGTACCAGCTTGCCCAATGAACTCGTGGTCAGGCCACCTATGGCCAGTTCTGTCTTCACGAAATCCCCCTTCCTGAAGACACGGTCGAACAAAGTTGATCATGGTGGGGCGTCCGGCGTCCGCAGTGATCGACATTCGATGAATCGTCAAATCGGCTGTGATGTCGCTCACTTGATGGAGCATCAGTTTCCGGACGGCCTCATTCCGGGCGGTGTGCGGGTTCGCGGGCGCTCCCCCGGACCGCACACCGCACACCGCGCACGGTCACCGGGGTAGCTGCATGCCCACCCCGGCCGCCACGGCCCTGGCGTGGACGGCGTCCGCCAGCGCGATGTCGTGGACGCCCATGCCGAACGGATTGACCACGACCCGGTGGTGTGCCTCGACGGTCCGGCCGTAGTCGCCCGCCACGAGCGAGGGCAGCTCGGCGTCCACGGCCCGCCCGCCCGCCGGCGCGGGACGGCCGGGCCCGGTCACCCGGCCCGACCGGGCCAGCCGGCCCAGCAGTCGGTGGTCGTCGCCGCTCACCAGCCCCCAGTCGTCGACGAACAGGTGGTCGCAGCCCGTCAGCAGCCCCTCGGAGGCGTCGTCCAGCGAGACGTTGACGAAGGTCCCGCCCTCGGGGACCCAGTCGGGCTCGACATAGGCCTGGGTCGTCGTCGTCACCGCGATGGTGAGCCCGGCCCCGGAGACGGCCTCCCGCGCCTGCGCCGTCTCCCGGACGTCGAGGCCGGGCGCGGCCCTGCGCCACTCCTCGGCCAGCCGTGCACGGGACGCGGGGTCGCGGTCGTACAGCAGCACCCGCTCCAGCTGCGGGCACTCGGCCAGCAGCAGCTCCTGGTGCGCCCGCGCCTGCCGGCCGCACCCGAGGAACGCCACGCTCGTCACCGACGCCAGCCCGCGGACCGCCTCGACCGCGGCCAGGGAGACACCCGCGGTGCGCAGGGCGCTGATCCGGGCCCCCTCCATCACGCAGCTCGGGTGCGCGGTCTCCGGGTCGGCCAGCACGATCAATCCGGCCGCCCGGGCGACTCCTCGCCCGTGGTTGCCGAGCGAACTGTTGATGATCTTGCACCCGTAGCCGGTACCCGACCATCCGGGCAGGATCAGGCTGCGTGCCGAGGCGCCGGCGGGCGTGGTCCAGCGCAGTGCCGCCTCCGGCGTCAGCCCCGCCGCACCGTCGCGGAACGCCAGGAGCGTGTCGCGGACCAGGTCGACGATCCGCAGGCCGCGGCTCAGCTCCTCGACCTCCGCCCCCGTCAGGTACCGGATCGTGTCGGCGTCGCTGCTCACTCTGGCTCTCCGTTCTCGAGCCGGGCCGCTCCCAGGGCATTCAGGACGGCCAGGACTCGGTGGTCCGCTTCCGGCGGCACCGGAAGGGGGCGGGCGTATATCTGTTCGTACTTGTCTCCGGCATCGGGGCAGATGCACACGACCTCGGCGGCCCCCGGTGTGTCGAGGGCGTGCAGGAGCGCGGCCAGCACGGCGGCCCCGCCCGAGCCGCCGAGCCGGACGCCCGCGCTCTCCGCGATCCGGCAGCAGGCCAGTGCCGCGTGCACGTCGTGCACGCTGAAGGCCCTGTCCCACTCGCCGCCGGTGAGGAACCGCGACCTCTGCCCCGAGCCGAAGCCGGCCAGCTTGAAGGGCCGGTCGCCGGCTGCACCGCCCAGCGCCGCCGATCCCACGGCATCGACGGCCAGCAGCTGCGTCCGCGGTCGGTGCTCACGGAAGTAGCCGGCGACGCCCGCCAGCGTGCCGCCGGTGGACACCACGACGGACACGGCGTCGAGACGGTGCTCCGGCACGGCGCGCGCCAGCTCGGCCGCCGTACCCCACTGGTGCGCACGCGGGTTCGCCGGGTTCTCGTACTGGTCGGTCCACACCGCGGTCCGGTCGTTCGCCAGGATCTCCCGGACGGCGTCCAGCCGGGCGCCGAGGGTCTTGCCGCCGGCCACCTCGCGGACCACCACCACCTCGGCGCCGTGGGCCGCCATCTCGTCACGGCTGCGCTGCGGCGTACTCGGCTCGACCACCAGGGTGCACCGGTACCCGCGTTCGGCGCAGAGCCCGGCCAGCGCCACTCCGAGGTTCCCCGACGTCGATTCCACCACCCGGCTTCCCGGACCCAGCCGGCCGGCCGCCTCCAGCGACCCCAGCAGGGCCTGTGCCGTACGGGCCTTGATGGAGCCGAAGGAGTTCTCGGCCTCCATCTTCAGCCGCACGCTCACGGTGCGGCCGCCGAGCGGGACCCGGAGGGAGAGCAGGGGAGTGCCGCCTATCACGCGTCGACGCGACGCCAGTCCGCCGCTCACGTGTTCGGCACCTCCGGGGAGACCGGGGCGCAGGCGCCGCCGGGCCCGATCTGGGACAGGTCGTAGCCGACCGGGTAGCCCGGGTAGGTCCTGGCCGTCGGACGGGTCAGCAGCCGGCCGACGGGCTTCGGCGCGATCCGCTCCGCGAGCGCGTGCCCCCGCAGGCCGATCCGGTTCAGCGCGCGCGCCCAGGGCGCGGGCGGACCGATGCCGAGCATGCGCAGCGCCACCCCGTCGAGCCGGCACGGCAGCGTGGCCCCCACCAGGGCGTCGAGGGGGCGCGGGTACCAGGAGGAGTAGAGCCGGAGCAGCGACATGCCGACGCGGTGGTTGCTCGGTGCGGGCCGGAACATCCGCTGTTCGTACTCCCGGTTGAACCGCTCGAACGCGGTGTACTCCGTGGGAAGTTCCCTGATGTTCATGCGCTCGCCCACGGCCAGGAAGAAATGGAACGCGGCGAGCTTCTCCACTGTGCTGACCCGGCGCCAGGCCCAGCGGTCGATCCAGCGGACCGGTTCGAAGATGAAGGTGGAGAGCACATACAGCATGTCCTCGTTCGCGATGTCGAAGCGGGCGTGGGCGCGGTTGATCTGGCGCAGTGCCTGACGGCCGCGCTCGGAGTCGTAGCCGCCTTTGACCAGCTCGCCGAGCAGGATGCGGGTGTCGTCGTACCGCTTCTGCGCCCTGAGGGCGAACTCCCCGGTGCCGTCGAGCATCTCGGAGATCACCGGCACGCAGCAGGTCCGCCAGATCGCGACCTCCAGGCCGCGGCCGTAGTCCCAGGGGAATTCCCGGTCGGAAGAGACCCGGTGGATCAGCTCGTGGTCGGCCTTGGGATCCAGCGTCTGCAGTTGGCGGAGTGTGGCATAGCGGTTTCGCATGTCCGAAGGCCTCCGGGGCGTCAGAGCGGCGTGATGCCGGAGGCGTCGACGACTTCAGGACGAGCCGGGTCGAAGCGGCCCGTCTCGAACCGCCACTGCAGCTGACCGCTCATCCAGGTGCGCAGCCCCTCCACGTGGAGCTCCAGCGCCTCGCGCATCCCGTCGTCGGCGCCCGCACCCCGGGCGTTCTCGTAGCAGCTCGCGGCCAGTTCGGTGAACCGGTCCACGCGGTTCTGGATCATGCCGGCGACGGCGTCGGCGGCCGTCTGCAGGTCCGTGCCGTTGGCCCGCCGGTACACCAGCACGAGGTTGTGCGGGTCCCCCAGCAGCGCCTCCTTCTCGCAGGAGAAGAGGTCGTTGGTCCACAGGTCCGCGTCCGACAGCGCCTGGTTCATTTCCACGAATTCCGGGAGCCCGTACACCGCCTCCGGCACTTCCCAGTGCCGGGCGACTTCTACCAGGTCGAGATACGGCATGAGGGCGCAGCCGCGCATGCGCAGGTATTCGTCGAACTCGGGCTCCCGGCCGGCCGCACGGTTCCCGGCCTCCCAGGCGCAGGTCTCGAAGAAGTCTGCGATGTGCGCCGTGAACCTTTTCCGCCAGGCCGGCGTGGTGTAGGCGCAGGTACGCTCCCACAGATCGCGGAACGCGGGTCGGAAGGCCGCGGTGAACGAATCCTCCCCGGCCGTGTCCGCGACCGGTGTCGGGCCCTCGGACGGCAGCCAGCCGAGCACCGTCGCGCACACCTGGCGCAGCCGCTCGGGCTCGGTGCCCAGCCGCGTCTCGTCGAACTGGTCGTCCAGTACCAGCAGGCAGCTGATCCAGTCGGTCACCAGGGCCAGTTCGGCGAACCCGGCATAGGGATAGGCCCGGGCCATCAGGGTGCCGAGCAGTGAATCCTCGTGGTGTCGCCGCGAGGCCTCGTCCGGGACCAGGCCGAACCTGCTGACGAATGCACGGGTATGCCCCTCCACGCGATCGGCGAGCGGGCTTATGTGCGGAAGAAATTCAACCTTGATATGCGGAATTCGCAGTGGGGGAGTCATCGCGCCAACCGTTGATTGGGAAATCGACGTGCCCGATCGTACGGGCCGCTGATCCGCCCCGGCTGGACGCCGCCTATATGCCAAACTGCCTCTTGAACGAGCGGAACGGCGGGGTAGGTTTTCCGTTGATTCACCAAGGCGGGCAGCTCGACAGCTTTCGCTCATCCGGTATCCAAAGCAGAGGCGTCACATGTCTTCTTCGATTCCCGCGGCCATCTCGTGCGGTGGATGGATTCGCCGGTACCGCCACGTCCCCTCGCCCCGGCTGCGCCTCGTGTGCTGCGCCCACGCCGGGGGATCGGCCGGCACCTTCCGCGCCTGGCCCGGGCTGCTCCCGCAGGACGTGGAGCTGCTCGCGGTGCAGTACCCCGGCCGGCAGGACCGCTTCGGCGAACCGTGCGTGGACTCCATGCAGCCCATGGCCGCGGGTATCGCCGCGGCGCTGACACCGTTCCTGGACCGGCCGGTGGCGTTCTTCGGCCACAGTCTGGGCGCGGCCGTCGCCTACGAGGTGGCGCTGCGCCTGGAGCGGGCGCACGGCACGCCGCCGGCCCACCTCTTCGTCTCCGGCAGGTCCGCCCCGTCGCGGCCCCGCCCGTCCAGGAACCTGCACCGGCTCGATGACGACGGCCTGTTGGAGGAACTGAGCGCCCTGGGCGGCATGGACGGGCAGGTACTCGCCGACCCCGGCCTCCGGGCCGTGGTCATGCCGGCGCTGAGGGCCGACGTCCGGATCGCCGAAACCTACCGGGCGGAGCCCGGCCTGCGGACCGGTGCTCCGGTGACCGCCTACCACGGCGACCGCGACGCCAGCGTGGAGGCGGCGGACGTGCAGGCCTGGTCCGAGCACACCGCCTCGGACTTCGCGTCCAGGACCTTCGCGGGAGACCACTTCTACCTGCAGGAGCGGGCGCCCGAGCTCGTGGCGGACCTCGCCGCTCGGCTCGATGGCGTCGGACGTCCCGGACGGCCGGCATGAGCGTCCCCCCGATCCTGGCCGAGCGCATCGGGGCGGACGTCATGCTCGTGACGCTCAACCGCCCCCACCGCAAGAACGCCCTCACCGACGGGATGCTCGCGGAACTGGAGGCGCTCTGCGGCCGCGTGGCCGAGGACACCTCCGTCAGGGCCGTCGTCCTGACCGGCGCCGACGGGGCGTTCTGCTCCGGCTTCGACCTGGACGGCATGGAGGGCATGACCTCCATGCCGCCGTTGGAGCTGCAACGCCGGGTGGAGCGGCAGGCCGCGGCGGTCAGGGCCCTGTACGGGCTTCCGCAGGCGGTGATCGCCGCCGTCGCCGGCCCGTGCATCGGCGCCGGCCTGTCCCTGGCGCTCGCCGCCGACATTCGCCTGGCCGCCTCGGACGCCCGCTGCCGCGCGGCGTTCGTGCGGGTCGGGCTCTCCGGGGGCGACCTGGGCGCCTCCTGGCTGCTGCCGCGCATCGTCGGCCTCGGCTCCGCCCTCGACCTCATGCTCAGCGGGCGGACCGCCACTGCGGAGGAAGCGCTCGACCTGAGGCTGGTGAACCGGGTCGTGCCCGGAGACGCCCTGCTGCCGGAGGCGCTCGCACTGGCCGCGGACATCGCGGCCAACAGCCCGGTGGCGGTCGCGGTCACCAAGGCCGTCGTGCACGCCAACGCGGGCGCCGCGTCCCTGGCGGACGCCCTCGCCCGGGAATCGGCCGCGCAGGTCGTCACCGCGAAGTCCGCGGACGTCGACGAGGCCGTGGCCGCGTTCCGCGAGGGGCGCCCACCTCGGTTCCCCGGACGGTAGACCCCGGCCGCGAAGGCCGACAGGGAGCCCGAAAGGGGCAGTTTGTGTCGTACAGGCAGCGTCCAGCCCCGCCGCGCCGGACCTGCCTAGCATCGGCCACCGCTTCATGATCAAGATCGAAGGCTTGGAAGGACAGCCCGTTGAACACTGCTGAGAACTGGCGGCCGCTGGAACTCACCCCCTCGGCCGTCGGCGCCGAGGCGACTCCGGCCGGGCTCGTGGACCACCTCGCCGGAATCGACCTCGCCGAACTGCTCGTGCAGGAGAAGGCGTTGGTCTTCCGCGGCTTCGGGGTCTCCTCGGGGACCTACGACGCGGTCGCGGACGCCCTGCTGCCGCAGCGGCTGGCGTACGTCCACGGCAATTCCCCGCGGACCAAGGTCGCCGCCGTCGGCGAGAACGTCTACACGTCCACCGAGTACCCGTCCGAGTACCAGATCTCCCTGCACAACGAGATGTCGTACGCCCACCAGTGGCCCGGGCGCCTGCTGTTCTACTGCGACCGGGCTCCGTCCACCGGCGGCGCCACCCCCGTCGTCGACGGGCAGCTGTGGCTGGAGTCCATCGACCCCGCGATCCGGGAGGCCTTCGCCGGCGGCGTCCGCTACACCCAGAACCTGCACGGCGGCCACGGGCTGGGCAAGAGCTGGCAGGACACCTTCGAGACCGGGGACAGGGACCGGGTCGAGGCCTTCCTCGACGGCACCGGCGCCGACTGGAAGTGGAAGTCCGACGGAACCCTGTGGATCAGCCAGGTCGGCCCCGGCACCCTGCACCACCCCGTCACCGGCACCGAAGTGTGGTTCAACCAGGCCGACCAGTTCCACGTCGCCGGCCTGGGAGAGGACGCGGCCCTGCTGATGGAGCTGCTGTCCGAGGACGAGATGCCGCAGTCGGCCTCGTACGCCGACGGCACCCCGATCCCGGCCGAGCACATCGTCCACGTCCAGGAAGCCGGCCTCCGGCACGCCGTGGACGTGCGCTGGAACGCCGGGGACCTGCTGCTCATCGACAACATCCTGGTCGGCCACGGCCGCCGCCCGTACACCGGGAACCGGCGCGTGCTGGTCGCGATGTCCGACTAGACCACCGCCCGTTGCGGACGGGGCCGGGACAGGGCCCCGGCTGCGGAGCCGTGCGTGCCCCCTGCGCCCCCGTGGCCGAGAACGACGAGCCGAAGCCGACTGAGGAAAGAACATGACCGCGAGTGACCGCCCCCGAAACCAGCGCACCGGGCTCGAAGACGTCCTGCCCCTCTCGCCGCTGCAGGAGGGTCTGCTCTTCCACGCGCACTACGACGGCCACGAGCGGGACGTCTACACAGTCCAGCTCGGCATCGACCTCACCGGCCCGCTCGACGCCGGCCGGCTCCGCACGGCACTCCGCAGCCTGCTGCGGCGCCACCCGCAGCTGCGTGCCGGATTCCGGGTGACCACCTCCGGCAAGACCGTCCAGTTCATCCCCCGCCAGGCGGACCCCGCCTGGCGGGACGCCGACCTCACGGCGCTGGACCCGACCGAGCGGGAGGCGGAACTGGACCGGATCGCCGAGTGCGAGCGCCTGGCCGGCTTCGACCTCGCCAAGCCCCCGCTGATCCGCCTGGCCCTCGTCCGGCTGGAGCCGGAACTGCACCGGCTCGTCCTGACCAACCATCACATCCTCATGGACGGCTGGTCGGGTCCGCTGGTGCTGCGGGAGCTCCTCGCCCTGTACGAGAACGGCTCCGACAGCGCCGCCCTGCCCCCCGCCACCCCCTACCGGGCCTTCCTCGCCTGGCTGGCCCGCCAGGACCGGCGCACCTCGCTGGAGGCGTGGCGGCAGGCACTCGACGGGCTGGACGAGCCCACCAGGGTGGCACCGCCGGCCGGCTCGGGCGGCCTCGCGGCGCCCGCCGAGCAGATCGCCCTGGAACTCCCCGACGAGCTGAGCGCCGCCCTGCGGCGGCGGGCCCGCGACCACGGCACCACCGTCAGCACCCTGCTCCAGGCGGCCTGGGCGATGCTGCTGGCCAAGCTCACCGGCCGGCAGGACGTCGTCTTCGGCTCCACCGTCTCGGTCCGCCCGCCAGAGATCCCCGGCGTCGAGAGCATGATCGGCCTGTTCATCAACACCGTCCCGGTGCGGGTACGGCTGCGCGCCCAGGAGACCCTGGGCACCCTGCTGACCCGGGTCCGCGACGAGCAGACCGCGCTGATGGACCACCAGTACCTGGGCCTGGCGGACATCCAGAGCCTCGTCGGCGTCGGCGAACTCTTCGACACCTCGGTCGTCTACGAGAACTACCCCGTCGACCGCGACAGCCTCGGCACCACGGTCCGTGGAGTCCGCGTCACCGGCGCCGAAGGCCGCGACGCCACACACTACGCTCTCGGCCTCATCGCCGCCGCCTCCGGAGACCGGCTGGAACTGAGGCTCGAACACCGCCCCGACCTCGTCGACCGGACCGCCGCCGACACCGTCCTGGCTCGCTACCGGCGGATCCTCGAAGCCTTCGCAGCCACCCCCGACCTGCCCGCCGGGCGGCTGGACGTCCTCGGCGGCGACGAGCGCCGGCTGATGCTCGAAACCTTCAACGACACCGGCCAGGAGACGCCGCAGGCCACCGTCGTCGGCATCCTCCAGGAGCAGGCCGCCCACACCCCCGACCGCACCGCCGTCGTCTTCGCGGGCGCCGCCACCGGCTTCGCCGAGTTCAACGCCGACGCCAACAGGCTGGCCCACCACCTCCTCGCCCGAGGCATCGGCGCCGAGGACGTGGTGGCCCTCGCCCTGCCCCGTACCCCGCAGAACCTCATCGCGCTCTTCGCCGTGCTGAAGACCGGCGCGGCATACCTGCCGCTCGACCCCGACGACCCGGCGGAGCGCATCGCCACCCTCCTCGACGACGCCCGGCCCGTCCTGATCCTCACCACCGTCGAACGCGCCGCCGTCCTGCCGCCCACCGACGTCCCCAGCGTCCTCCTGGACGCCCCCGAGATCGTGCGCGAGATGGCGCAGCACCCCGCCGCCGACCCTGCGGACGCCGACCGCACCCACCCCCTGCACCCCGACCACACCGCCTACGTCCACTACACCTCGGGCTCCACCGGCCGGCCCAAGGGCGTTGCCGTGCCCCACCGCGGGCTCGCCGGCCTCTTCTTCAGCCACCGGGCACAGGTGTACCTCCCGGCCGCCGAATCCCTGGGCAAGGAGTGCGTCCGCGTCGCCCACACCGCCGCGCTGTCCTCCGATGCGCTCTGGCCGCCGCTGCTGTGGATGCTCGCCGGCCACGAACTCCACCTCATCGAGGACGTGGTGCGCCGGGACGCCGAGGCCCTCGTTGGCTACACCGCCGGCCACGGCGTGGACATCGTCGACGTCACCCCCTCATACGGCCGCCTCCTGGTCGCGCAGGACCTGCTGGACGACACCCGGCCGGCCGGCGGCACGTCCCCGGCCGCGGTCATGGTCGGCGGCGAGGCAGTCCCCCAGTCCCTGTGGGACCGGCTGCGGGTCGACGCCCCGCTCAGCCACAACTTCTACGGGCCGACCGAGACGACCGTGGACTCCGTCGTGGCCGCCGTGTCGGACAGCGACCAGCCGGTCATCGGCCGCCCCGTCGGCGGCACGCGCGTGTACGTCCTCGACGCCGGTCTGCAGCCCGTGCCGGTGGGGACGCCGGGTGAGCTGTTCATCGCGGGTTCCGGTGTGGCCCGCGGGTACGTGGGCCGGCCGGGTCTGACGGCTGAACGGTTCGTCGCGGACCCCTTCGGGGGCGGTGGCGGCCGGATGTACCGGACGGGCGACGTGGTGCGGTGGCGCGCGGACGGGAACCTGGAGTTCCTCGGCCGCGTGGACGACCAGGTGAAGATCCGTGGCTACCGGATCGAGCCGGGCGAGATCGAATCGGCGCTCTGCCGGATCGGCGACCTCGCCCAGGCCGCCGTCGTCGTCCACGAGGTCGACACCACCGGCGATCCCCGTATGGTCGCCTACGTCGTACCGCGCCCCGGACAGACTGCCGACGTCCACGCCCTTCGGCGCGCGGCCGCGGCGGAACTGCCGCGCCACATGGTCCCGACCGCGGTCGTCGCCCTCGACGTCCTCCCACTGCTGGCCACCGGCAAGCTCGACCGTGCGGCGCTGCCGGTTCCGGAGTTCGGTGCCGGTGGGGTGGGGCGTGGTCCGCGCAGTCCGCAGGAGGAGATTCTGTGCGGGCTGTTCGCCGAGGTCCTGGGCGTCTCCCGGGTGGGTGTCGACGACGGGTTCTTCGAGCTGGGCGGGCATTCGCTGTCGGCGACGCGTCTGGTGAGCCGGGTGCGGTCGGTGCTGGGTGTGGAGCTGCCGGTTCGGGCGTTGTTCGAGGCTCCGACGGTTGCGGGTCTGTCGGCGTGGGTGCGGGAGTCGGGTGCGGTGGCGCGGGCGGCGCTGGCGCCGGTGGCGCGCCCCGAGGTGCTGCCGCTGTCGTTCGCGCAGCGCCGGCTGTG
>NZ_JBHWJJ010000141.1:0-21257 GCF_042732005.1 Streptomyces sp. NPDC059851
GGTCAGCGGCCTCCCAGGCCGCCGAAGAAGCCGCCGTTGTTGCCGCCCTGCTGGTTGCCGCCGCCACCGAAGGTGTGCACGTTGACGGCGGTGCCGCCGGGGACGGGGGTGCCCGGGTTCGGCTCGCTCCTCACGACGATCGCGTTGTCGTCCGTGGGGCCCGACAGCACGGTGCCGAAGGTCAGTCCCCGGGCCGCGAGCTCTTGCTTGGCTTGGCCGACGGTCCGTCCTGCGAGGTTCGGGACCTGGGTTTGCTGTGCTCCTTTTGAGATGGACACGTTGACCGTCGTGCCCGGGGCCAGCTGCTCGCCCGGCTGGTACTGCTGCTGGACGATCGTCTTCGGCGGAGAGCCGGGGGAGTCGACCTCGGTGGTGCTGCCCAGCTTCAGCTTGGCGTCGGAGAGCAGCTTGGCGGCCTGCTCCTTGGTCTTGCCGAGGAGGTCCGGCATGGCGGCCTTGGCCGGCTCCTTGGCGACGGTCAGCGTGATCGGCGAGCCCTTCTGGGCCTGGCCGCCGCTCTTGGGGGTCTGGTCCAGGACGGTGCCGGGGGTGCGGTCGGACTCCTGGGTCTTCTTGTCGACCACGAATCCCTTGTCCTTGAGCACCTTCTCCGCCTCCTCGAACTTGATGTTGAGGACGTCGGGGACGGCCACGGTCGGGGCGCCGGCGGAGATCGTCAGCTTGATCGTGGAGCCGTCCTCGGCCCGGGTGTCGGGCGCGGGTTCCTGCTTGCAGACGTTGCCCTTGGGCTGGTTGTCGCAGGGCTCGTCGGCCGTTCTCTCGACCTTGAGGCCCACGTTGTCGGCGTTCTTCTTCGCCTGCTCGAAGGTCTCGCCGATCAGCTTGGGCACGACGGGCCGGTTGTCGGCCTCGGTGCTGAACAGCGAGCGGCCGATGAGGATGGCGCCCACCAGGACGAGGATGCCCGCCGTGACGAGCAGGACCGTGGAGGCCTTGCTCTTCTTCTGGCCCTGGCGGCGGCCGTGGCCCTGGTCGTATCCGCCGGGGCCCTGGTCCCCGTACGCGTAGCCGCCGTCGCCCGGGGGCATCGGCGGGAGCATGGAGGTCTGGCCGGCGTCGGTGGGGCGCAGGGCGGTGGTGGGCTGGTCGTAGCCCTGGTGCCCGTAGCCGTTGCCCGGCTCCGGGTAGCCGTAGCCGGCGGCGCCCATGGTGGCGGTCGCGGCGACGGGCTGGCCCTCCAGGCAGGCCTCGATGTCGGCACGCATCTCGTCGGCCGACTGGTAGCGGTAGTCGGGGTCCTTGACCAGTGCCTTCAGGACGATCGCGTCCATCTCGGGCGTGATCTCGGGGTCGAAGTTCGACGGCGGCTGGGGCTCTTCCCGTACGTGCTGGTAGGCGACGGCCACGGGGGAGTCGCCGATGAACGGCGGGCGGACGCAGAGCAGTTCGTAGAGCAGGCAGCCCGCGGAGTAGAGGTCGGAGCGCGCGTCGACCTGCTCGCCCTTGGCCTGTTCCGGGGAGAGGTACTGGGCGGTGCCGATGACGGCCGCGGTCTGCGTCATGGTCATGCCGGAGTCGCCCATGGCGCGGGCGATGCCGAAGTCCATGACCTTGACCTGGCCGGTCCGGGTCAGCATGACGTTGGCGGGCTTGATGTCGCGGTGGACGATGCCGGCGCGGTGGGAGTACTCCAGGGCCTGGAGGATGCCGATGGTCATCTCCAGGGTGCGCTCGGGCAGCAGCTTGCGGCCGGAGTGCAGCAGTTCGCGCAGGGTGGAGCCGTCGACGTACTCCATCACGATGTACGGGATGGAGATGTTGTCGACGTAGTCCTCGCCGGTGTCGTAGACGGCGACGATCGCCGGGTGGTTGAGCGACGCGGCCGACTGGGCCTCGCGCCGGAACCGGGCCTGGAAGGACGGGTCTCGGGCGAGGTCGGCGCGCAGGGTCTTGACGGCGACGGTACGGCCGAGCCGGGTGTCGTGGGCGAGGTACACCTCGGCCATGCCACCTCGGCCGAGCACGTGGCTCAGCTCGTACCGGCCGCCGAGGCGACGCGGCTCTTCCATAACGTTCCAGCCCTCTCCGTCAGTCCCGACCGCACCCGTGTGTGGTCCGGCGGTGTGCTGTTCGCGCAAAGGCTACCGGCCGATCGTCGGTGATCGGTTCGTGACCACAGCCTGATACCGGACCGGTACCGTACGCTCGGTTCCGGGCGGGATCAGTGCCCCACGTCACTCCGGGCACTTCCTTCACGCCCCGTCCCGTCGTTCCATTGTCCGTGCCGCCCGTCAGCCCTTGCTGTTGAGGACGGCCTGCATGACGGCCTTGGCGACCGGGGCGGCGAGACCGCCACCGCTGATGTCGTCGCGGCTGGCCTCGCTGTCCTCGATGACGACGGCCACGGCGACCGGGGTGGTTCCGTCGGCGGCCTTCGCGTAGGAGATGAACCAGGCGTACGGGCGCTTGGCGTTCTTCTCGCCGTGCTGGGCGGTGCCGGTCTTGCCGCCCACCGTGACGCCCTTGATCTTCGCCTTGTCGCCGGTGCCGTTCTCGACGACGTTGACCATCATCTGCTGGATCTTCTGCGCGTTGGCGGCGGAGAGGGGCCGGCCCATCTCCTGCGGCTCGTGCTTCTCGATGACGTCCAGGTTGGGCGCGGTGAGCTGGTCGACCATGTACGGCTTCATCAGCTTGCCGTCGTTGGCGATCGCGGCGGTGACCATGGCCATCTGGAGCGGGGTGGCCGCGGTGTTGAACTGGCCGATGGCGCTCTGGGCGTTGCCGTCCTTGCCCATGGTCTTGTCGTAGATGCTCGCGAACGCGCGGACCGGGGTGTCGATCTTGTCGTTGTTGAAGCCGAACTTCTGGGCCGTCTCGACCATCTTGTCGCGGGTGACCCGGTCACCGAGCATCGCGAAGACCGAGTTGCAGGAGACCCTCATCGCCTCGTTCAGGCTGGCCTTCTCGCAGCCCTTGGCGTGGTTGACCATCGGGGTCTTCGTGCCGGGCAGGAAGTACGGCTCGGGGGTGTCGGTCGGCGCGTTGATGTCGGTGACGGCGCCGTGCTCCAGGGCCGCGGCCGCGGTGACGACCTTGAAGGTGGAGCCGGGCGGGTAGGTCTCGCGCAGGGCGCGGTTGACGAGCTTCTTGTCCGCGCTGTCCTTGAGCTCGATCCAGTTCTTCTCGTCGGTCTTGGAGTTGCCGGCGAAGCTGGACGGGTCGTACGAGGGCTTGCTGACCAGGGCCAGGATGGCGCCGGTGCGCGGGTCGATGGCCGCGACCGCGCCGGTCTTCTCGCCGAGCGCGTCGAACGCGGCCTTCTGCACGTCCGGCATCAGCGTGGTGACGACGTTGCCGCCGGCCTTCTTCTCGCCGGTGAACATGCCGATGGTCCGGTCGAAGAACAGCCGGTCGTCGTTGCCGGTGAGGATCTTGTCTTCGAGGGATTCGAGCTGCGTGGCGCCGAACGCCTGGGAGGCGTAGCCCGTCACGGGGGCCCACATGGGGCCCTCGTTGTAGAGGCGCTTGTACTTGTAGTCGCTGCCGGGCGTCTCGACGGAGCCGGTGATGGACTGCCCGCCCTTGACGATGATGTTGCCGCGCTGCGTGGCGTACTGGGCGATCTGGACCCGACGGTTCTCCTTGCGGGTGCTCAGTTCCTCGGCCTGGACGTACTGGAGCCAGTTGGTCCGGATCAGCAGGGCGAAGACGAGCAGTCCGCAGAAGATCGAGATGCGGCGCAGGGGCTTGTTCATGACGGGCGGACCACCTGGGTCATCTCGGAGTCGGAGGACGGCGCGGGGGCCGGCGCGGGACGGCGGGCGGTGTCGCTGATCCGGATGAGGATGCCGATCAGTGCCCAGTTGGCGAGGACGGAGGAACCGCCCGACGCCAGGAAGGGCATGGTCATGCCGGTGAGGGGGATGAGGCCCATGACGCCGCCGGCGACGACGAAGATCTGCAGGGAGAAGGCACCGGAGAGCCCGATGGCGAAGAGCTTGCCGAAGGGGTCGCGGGCGGCGAGTGCGGTGCGCACGCCCCGCTCGATGATCAGGCCGTAGAGCAGCAGGAAGGCCATGACGCCGGCGAGGCCGAGCTCCTCGCCGACGGTGGAGAAGATGAAGTCGGAGTTGGCGGCGAAGCCGATGAGGTCCGAGTTGCCCTGGCCCCAGCCGGCGCCGAGGACGCCGCCGGAACCGAAGCTCATGATCGACTGGCCGACCTGCTCGCAGGCGCCGGACTTGGTGTAGCAGCCGAAGGGGTCGAGCCAGGCGTTGACACGGGCCTCGACGTGGCCGGAGAAGGAGGCCACGACCACGGCGCCGCCGACCGACATCAGCAGGCCGATGACGATCCAGCTGGTCCGCTCGGTGGCCACGTACAGCATGATCACGAACATGCCGAAGAACAGCAGCGAGGTGCCCAGGTCGTTCTCGAAGATCAGGATGAGCAGGCTCATCGCCCAGATCGTCAGGATCGGTCCGAGGTCGCGGCCGCGCGGCAGGTAGAGGCCCATGAAGCGGCGGCTGGCCAGGGCGAGGGCGTCGCGCTTCACCATGAGGTAGCCGGCGAAGAAGATCGCGAGGACGATCTTCGCGAACTCGCCGGGCTGGATGGAGAAGCCGCCGACGCTGATCCAGATCTTGGCGCCGAACACGTCCGCGCCCAGGCCGGGGACGACCGGCAGGATCAGGAGGATCAGGGCGCCCGCCATCGAGATGTACGTGAACCGCTGCAGGGTGCGGTGGTCCTTCAGCAGCAGCAGCACGGCCGTGAACAGGGCGATGGCCACGGCCGTGAACATCATCTGCTTCGGCGCGGACTCGGAGAACGTGCCGAAGCTGCGCTTCGCGAGGTTCTGCAGCCGCTCGGACTGGTCGAGCCGCCAGATCAGCACGCAGCCGAGCCCGTTCAGGAGGGTCGCGATCGGCAGCAGCAGCGGGTCGGCGTACTTGGCGTAGCGGCGCACGACGAAGTGGGAGATGCCCGCGAGCACGGCGAGGCCGCCGCCGTAGACGAGGATGCCGGGGGGCAGCTCGCCGTGGATCGCGAGACCCACGTTGGCGTAGGCGAAGATCGAGATGACCACGGCGAACACGAGCAGCATCAGCTCGGTGTTCCGCCTGCTCGGCAGCTCGATCGCGCCGATGGTGGTCGTGTTGGTGACAACGCTCATGGTGTGGCAGGCCCCCTGTGCCCGCGTATGACTACTGCTTCCCGCACAGGCCCACCAGTTGCTGCTCTGCCGCAGTCAGGCTGCCGGGGCCCGGTGTCTGGCTGTTCTGCTCCGCGTTGCGGCGCTCCTCGTCCTTCTTACACGCGGAAACCTGCACGCCGAGTTCATCGATCTTCTGGCGGGCTCCGTCGAGGCTGGTTTCGCTGATGGTCGCCTCGACCTGCTTGCGCTTGAAGGGCGGCAGGTACTTCAGTTCGATGTCGGAGCGGTCGGTCTCCACCTTGGAGAGCTCCAGCGGGCCGAGCTTCTGGCTGATGCCGCGGAAGAGCGCGACGTGGTCGCCCTTGACGCCGACGTAGTACTGGGTCTGCGTCCAGCGGTGGGCGGCGTAGAGCCCGCCCCCGACGACTCCGGCCACGATCAGCAGGATCAGGGTCCGGGTGGTCCACTTGCGCCCTTTGCTGCGGCGCCTGCGGGGGTGGTCGTAGGTGTCGTCGAAGCCGGCGTCGTCGTCGTACGGCTCGGGGTCGCCGAAGCTGCCGTACGTGCCGCCCTGGCCGTGGCTCTGGTCGGGGTAGCCGTAGCCGGGGGCGTCGCCGCTGCCGGGCGGGCCGAAGGCGCCGGCGGGCGGCGGGACCTGGCGGCCCAGGCCCGCGGCGCGGCCCGCGGGGGTCTGCATGGCGCCGCCGTCGAAGAGCTGGTGCTGGTTCTCGGCGACCGCGCCGACGACGACCGGGGTGTCGTTCAGCTGGGCGGCGAGGGTGTCCCCGCTGTCGGTGTCGAGGACGTCGGCGACGATGCAGGTGATGTTGTCCGGGCCGCCGCCGCGCAGGGCGAGCTGGATCAGGGCCTGGACCGTCTCGTGGGGGCCGTGGTAGTCGGCGAGGGTCTCCTCCAGGGTCTGGTGGGAGACGACGCCCGACAGGCCGTCGGAGCAGATCAGGTAGCGGTCGCCGACGCGGACCTCGCGGATGGACAGGTCCGGCTCGACCGTGTCGCCGCTGCCCAGCGCGCGCATCAGCAGGGAGCGCTGCGGGTGGGTGGTGGCTTCCTCTTCGGTGATGCGGCCCTCGTCGACGAGGCGCTGCACCCATGTGTGGTCCTGGGTGATCTGTGTCAGGACCCCGTCGCGCAGCAGGTAGGCGCGGGAGTCGCCGACGTGCACCAGGCCGAGGCGCTGGCCCGTCCACAGCAGGGCGGTCAGGGTGGTGCCCATGCCTTCGAGCTGGGCGTCCTCCTCGACCATGACGCGCAGCTGCTCGTTGGCGCGCTGCACGGCCGTGCCGAGCGAGGTCAGGATGTCGGAGCCCGGGACGTCGTCGTCGAGCTGCACGAGCGAGGAGATCACCTCGGAGCTGGCGACCTCGCCTGCGGCCTGGCCGCCCATGCCGTCGGCGACCGCGAGGAGACGGGGGCCGGCGTAGCCGGAGTCCTCGTTGCCCTCGCGGATCATGCCCTTGTGTGATCCGGCGGCGAACCGCAGGGACAGACTCATGCGCACCTGCCCTGTCGACGCTTCCTCGGGGTACAACCGGTCTCGAGCCACACTGCCCACCCTCCGGTCGGGAGCGCGCTCGGGTCCGCGTCCTGCACGGGACGGACTGCCGCGGCTCGCTCGCTCCGCTCGCTCATTCTCGTACTACTTCCGCAGCTCGATGACGGTCTTGCCGATGCGGATCGGGGCGCCCGGCGGAATGGGCGTCGGGGTGGTCAGCCGGGTCCGGTCGAGGTACGTGCCGTTCGTGGACCCGAGATCCTCGACGATCCACTGGCCGTCCCGGTCGGGGTAGATCCTGGCATGCCGGCTGGAGGCGTAGTCGTCGTCCAGCACGATCGTGGAGTCGTGGGCGCGGCCCAGGGTGATCGTCTGGCCTGCGAGGGCCACCGTGGTGCCCGTCAGCGTGCCCTCCGACACGACCAGCTTCGTCGGCGCCCCACGGCGCTGGCGCTGCTGCGGTGGCGCGGCCGCCTGGCGGCCCGCCTGCTGCGGCGCTCCGCCGCTGCCCCGGCGCGAGCCGCGCTGGGTGACGCGCGTACCGAAGAGGTCGCTGCGGATGACCTGGACGGCCACGATGACGAACAGCCACAGAACGGCCAGGAAACCCAGCCGCATGACCGTCAGGGTCAGCTCTGACATTGCCCCCGCTTCACCCTTCGGCTTGCCGGTAAATGATGGTCGTGCTGCCCACGACGATCCGCGAGCCGTCGCGGAGCGTAGCGCGGGTGGTGTGTTGCCCGTCCACCACGATGCCGTTGGTGGACCCGAGATCCTGGATCGTCGAGGGCGTTCCGGTCCGGATCTCACAGTGCCGGCGGGAGACGCCGGGGTCGTCGATCCGCACGTCGGCCTCGGTGCTCCGGCCGAGTACGAGGGTGGGGCGGGAAATCTGGTGCCGGGTGCCGTTGATCTCGATCCAATGGCGCTTGGCGGCGCCGCCGGGCGGCACGGGGCCCGGTCCGGGCGCGCTCGGCCTGCGGCCCGGAGCGCCCGGGGGCGGCCCGGCGGGCATCGGCGGCGCGGCGACCGGCGGGTAGCCGTAGCCGCCGCCCTGCTGGTTCTGGGGCGGCTGCGGCTGGGAGGTGCTGGCGGCCAGGGTACGGCTGCGGACCCGGTAGAGGCCGGTGTCGAGGTCCTCGGCCTTCTCCAGGTGGACCTTGATCGGTCCCATGAAGCTGTAGCGCTGCTGCTTGGCGTAGTCGCGGACCAGGCCCGCGAGCTCGTCGCCGAGCTGGCCGGAGTACGGGCTGAGGCGCTCGTAGTCACCGGCGCTCAGCTCGACGATGAAGTCGTTGGGGACGACCGTCCGCTCACGGTTCCAGATCGTGGCGTTGTTGTCGCACTCCCGCTGGAGGGCTCCGGCGATCTCGACGGGCTGGACCTCGGACTTGAAGACCTTGGCGAAGGTGCCGTTCACCAGACCTTCGAGTCGCTGCTCGAACCGCTTCAGAACTCCCATGGGGCACCTCCTCCGTCGCTGTCGCCCTGTACTGCTTACTGATCGTATCCACGCGTGGCGGATTCGGGTGGTTCCCCCCGGGTCCCGTCCGGACGAGTGTTGGTCCTCACAAGGGATCGTAGGGGTGCGCAAGGGACAGTGTCCCGCACCGGGAGTGCTGTGCGGGAGGGGCGTTCGGGGCGGGATCGCGGAGCCCGGGGAAAGCGATGTGATTCCACCCCCGGTGACGTGCTACTGTTTCGTTCGTCGCCAGGGGGACGGACCGAAAGGGAAGAACCACTGGGACGCTGCTCGGGCGAGTGGCGGAACGGCAGACGCGCTGGCTTCAGGTGCCAGTGTCCTTCGGGACGTGGGGGTTCAAATCCCCCCTCGCCCACAGATGGAACCCCCGCTTCGGAGAAATCCGAGGCGGGGGTTCTTCGTTGTGTAGGAGCCGGATCCGACGCCGGACCAACTTCCTTGCCGTGCCGACGACTTTCGTCGGCGGGGCCGCGACGAAAGGCGGCATCGCCGCCGTGGCCGGAATGTCTAGGGTCGTCGCGTGGATGCGACGGCGAAGATGCGAGCGGGCTGGAACTGGCTGCGGGGGCCCGAGCCGTGGACCCGGCGGATGCTCGCCGGCGATCTGGCGATTGCGGTAATCGTCACTCTGCTCGGGCTCGGCATCGAGGAGCTGGACAGCGGCACGCCGGTGCGGATGGTGGCCGGTGGCGCGGCCGTCTTCGCCCTGGTGCTGCTGCGGCGCCGGCTGCCGGCCGCGACCCTCGTCGTCAATGCGGCGGTGGCCCCTTTCCTGCCCGGCACGGTGCTGGCCACGTTCCCGCTGGGCTGGTCCGCGGGCCGCCGCATCGTCGGGGTCGGGCGCGCTCTGACCGCCTTCACCCTGGCCTTCCTGGCCTCGGTCGGCTTCAACATGGTCGAGCAGTGGTTGCAGATGCAGCCCCTGCTGGTGGTCGTGTTCACCACGTTCATGTTCCTCGTCACCACCGCGATGCCCGGCCTGGCCAGCCGGTACTGGTCGCAGCGCCGGACCCTGCTGCGGGCGCTCCAGGAGCGCAACGGGCAGTTGATGCGGGAGCGGGCCATGGTCGCCGGGCAGGCCCGGCTGCGGGAGCGGCAGCGGATCGCCCAGGACATGCACGACAGCCTGGGCCACCAGCTGGCGCTGATCGCCGTCCACACCGGTGCGCTGGAGGTGGACCCCGAGCTCACCGACCGCCAGCGCGAGGCCGTGGGCGTGCTGCGGCAGGCCTCGGTGGCGGCCATGCACGAGCTGCGCGAGGTCGTCGGGATCCTGCGCGACGGGGTGGAGGCCGCGGCCCCCGTGGAGGACGCGCAGCCCGCGGCCCGCGGTGTCGCCGGCATCGCGGCGATCGTCGAGGCGGCGCGGGCCGCGGGGACCGACGTACGGCTGCTGGCCGCGCAGGGGCGGCCGAGGCCGCTGGCGGCGGCCTGCGACCACGCGGCGTACCGGATCGTGCAGGAGGCGCTGACGAACGCCTACAAGCACGCCCCCGGTGCTCCCATCACGGTCGAGCTGCGGTACGAGGACGACTCGCTGGTCGTGGAGATCGCCAACGGCCCCGCTCCGGCACTGGTGCCCGCCGGCGAGGTGGTCTCGGGCGGACAGGGCTTGACCGGGCTGCGGGAGCGGGCGCGCCTCGTCGGCGGGATGGTCCACGCGGGCGGCACCGAGGACGGCGGGTTCCGGGTGGCCGGCGTGCTGCCGTACGGGGCGGAGCCGGCCGGGGCCGAGGACGTCGCCGACGACTTCGGGCAGCAGGCCCAGGCGCTGGCCGCGGCGGCCGCCGGCCCGCCGATGGACTGGGCCGCCGTGGACCGGGAGCTGGCCGTGCGCAGGCGCAGCCGGACCGGCGGCATAGCCCTGGGCTGCGGTATCGCGTTCGCGGCGCTCGTGGCGTTCGTGATCGTGATCGGGGCGTTCGTGACGCTGCTGGTGGGCTCGGTGACCAAGGCGATGATCAGCCCGGAGGAGTACGAACGGATCCAGGTCGGCGAGAGCGAGCAGGCGGTGCGCGACCGGCTGCCCACGGGGGAGAGCTTCCTGACCGAGGGCCTGGACCGCAAGGGCCCGCAGAAGCCCGCCGGTTCGACGTGCGCGGCCTGGCTGTCCTCGGCGGACGGCGAACTCGACGACGATACGGTTTTCCGGTTCTGCTTCAAGGACGGCAAGCTCGTCGACAAGCAGTCGTACGAGGTCAAGCAGTAGGAGCGCGCGGGTGACAGCCAAGGTGATCCGAGTGGTGATCGCTGACGACGAGCCGCTGATCCGGGCCGGGATCAGGATGATCCTGACCTCGGCGCCGGACGTCGAGGTCGTCGCCGAGGCGGCGAACGGCAGGGAGGCCGTGGAGCTGGCCCGCTCGCACGCCCCGGACGTGGTGCTCCTCGACATCCAGATGCCCGTGATGGACGGCCTGACCGCGCTCGGGGAGCTGGGCCGGGCCGTGCCGGAGGTGCGGGCGCTGGTCCTGACGACGTTCGGGGAGAAGGAGAACGTGCTGCGGGCGCTCGGCCAGGGCAGCGCCGGCTTCCTGCTCAAGGACTCGGCGCCGGGCGAGCTGATCGGCGCGGTCCGGGCGGCCGCGGCCGGCGACGCGTACCTCTCGCCGGGGGCGACCCGCCATGTCGTCGACCAGCTGGCGTCGGGCCGGGCGGTGGCGCGCAGCGAGGAGGCCCGGCGGCGGATCGCCGAGCTGAGCGAGCGCGAGCGCGGGGTGCTGGCCCTGCTGGGCGAAGGGTTGTCCAACGCGGACGCGGGCCGCCGGCTGCACATGAGCGAGGCGACGGTGAAGACGTACGTGAGCCGGATCCTCGCGAAGCTGGGCTGCGAGAACCGCGTGCAGGCGGCCCTGCTGGCCAGGGACGCCGGGCTCTAGATACGGTCGGCCCCGGAACGACGGGCGAGTCGGGCCCGGAACGACGGAACAACGGAACGACGCCGGCAGGCCCGGCGGTCACGGGCGGGGGCGGCAGCATGGCGATGGCGGAACGGCGCGCGGCGTACGCGGCGGGCTCGGCGGGCACCACAGGCACGGCGGACTGCGAAGGGCGGCTGCCGGACGTCCCGGGGTTCGCGCCGCGGACGGAGGACGGCTCGCCCAAGGAGGCCGGCAGGGCGCTGCGCACCCGGGTGCCGCGCTCGGCGCACGCCCGCTTCGAGGCGCCCGCCGGGCGGCCGGACGCGGTGCGCGCGGTGGAGGAGTCCAACGTCGGGCGGGTGTCCGCGCTGACGCCGATACGGGTGGGCCGGATGTCCGCCAACCCCTTCGCGTTCCTGCGCGGGGCCGCCGGACTGATGGCCCACGACCTGTCCGCCGGCCCCGTGACCGGCATCGGGGCGCAGATCTGCGGTGACGCGCACGCCGCGAACTTCGGCCTGTACGGAGACGCCCGCGGCCGGCTCGTCATGGACCTGAACGACTTCGACGAGACCGTCTACGGGCCCTGGGAGTGGGACCTGAAGCGGCTGGCGACCTCGCTGATCCTGGCCGGACGGGTGGCGGGCACCGACGAGGACACCTGCCGGGCCGCCGCCCTCGACGCCGTCGGCACCTACCGCCGCACCATGCGGCTGCTGGCCAAGCTGCCGGCGATGGACGCCTGGAACGCGATCGCGGACGAGAAGCTCGTCACGCACGCCGACGCCCGCGACATGCTCGGCATCCTCCAGCGCGTCGTGGACAAGGCCCGCAGCAACACCTCGGCGCGGTTCGCCGCCAAGTCGACCGAGCCCTGCCCGGACAGCGGGCGGCGCTTCGTGGACGCCCTGCCGGTGCTGCGCCGGGTCGGGGATGCGGAGGCGGCGGTCGTGGCGGCCTCCCTGGGCCCGTACCTGCAGACCCTGCAGGGGGACCGGCTGCCGCTGCTGGCCCGGTACGCGATCCACGACGTCGCCTTCCGCGTGGTCGGCACGGGCAGCGTCGGAACCCGCTCGTACGTGGTGCTGCTGCTGGACCACCGGGGCGAGCCGCTCGTGCTGCAGGTCAAGGAGGCGCGGCCGTCGGTGCTGCTGCCCCACCTGCCCGCCGTGGGCTTCGAGGCCCGGGCCGAGGAGCACGAGGGCCGCCGCGTGGTGGCCGGGCAGAAGCGCATGCAGGTCGTCTCGGACATCCTGCTGGGGTGGACCACGGTCGAGGGTCGTCCCTACCAGGTCCGCCAGTTCCGCAACCGCAAGGGCAGCGTGGACCCGGCGGCGCTCTCCGCGGACCAGCTCGACGACTACGGTCGGATGACCGGGGCCCTGCTGGCCCGGGCGCACGCGCACAGCGCCGACCCGCGGCTGCTGGCCGGGTACTGCGGCAAGAACGAGGAGCTGGACGAGGCGTTCGCCGCTTTCGCGGTGGCCTACGCCGACCGCACGGAGGCCGACCACGCGGACCTGGTGGCGGCGGTGAAGGCGGGCCGGATCGCCGCGGAGGCCGGGGTCTGAGCCGCCGGCCGCGGCCCGGGGGCGGTGCTCTTCCCCGGCCCGGCCGCCTCCGGTCGTGTCCCGGCCGAAACCCCGGCCCGGCCGGACCGGGCTTAGGGTGGCCGGGTGAGCGAGCAGCAGAGTGAAGAGACCGCCGCCTCCGCGACCTCCGGCGCTTCCGGTACGGCCTCCGGTCAGGCCCCTGGTCCGGCTTCCGGGCAGGCCTCCGGTCCGGCTTCCGGCGACGAGCGGCCCGAGGCCCGCCTGGAGCGGGCCGTACGGGCCGCCGAGCAGGCGCTGATCGAGTTCGAGATCGCGGTGGAGACCTTCCGCGTGGAGGTCGAGAACTTCTCCCGGCTGCACCACCAGAAGCTCGGCCCGATGTACGCGCGGCTCGACGAGCTGGACGCGCTGATCGCCGAGGCGAAGGCGGAGCGCACCGGCGACGCCGAGGACCTGCGGCTGGCCCGCGAGGCCCGCTCGCTGGTGTTGCCGATGCCCGGGGTGGACGAACTGTTCCACGACTGGATGGGCTCCGACGGGATCTCCGACGACGCGGGCGCGATGCTCACCGACCGCCCGGTGCGGCCGCCGCAGCGGGTGCGGCCCACCGAGGAGGTCAAGCGCCTGTACCGGGAGCTGGTGCGGCAGGCCCACCCGGACCTCGCCCAGGACGAGGCCGAGCGGCAGCGGCGCGACGCGTTCATCGCCCGGGTCAATGCCGCGTACGGGCGCGGCGAGGAGCAGCTGCTGCGCGAACTGGCCGAGGAGTGGGCTGCCGGCCCGGCGGCGGAGGGCGAGCAGCGGCTCAGCGAGAGCGAGGAGCTGTACGCCCGGCTGGAGTGGCTGGCCCAGCGCAAGGAGCTGCTCACGGTGGTGGCGCGCGAGCTGGAGGACAGCGCGATCGGGGCGATGCTGCGGATGGCCCCGCAGGACCCGGACGGGCTGCTGGACGAGATCGCCGAGCAGCTGCTGGCCCAGGTGTCCGAGAAGGAGGCCCAGCTCGCCGCCCTGGTCGCGGGGTGAGCCGGCTGGGCTCGGATAAGTTGGAGGTCCGACCTGTGACGAGAGAAGGCGACGTATGAACTTCGGACCGCTTCCCTCGGTGGACGCCGCCGCGGTGCCCTCCGAAGGCTTTGTGCTGGACGTCCGCGAGGACGACGAGTGGGCCGCCGGACATGTGGAGGGTGCTCTGCACATCCCGATGAGCGCCTTCGCGGCCCGCTTCGGCGAGCTGACGGAGGCCGTCGAGGACGGCCGCCGGGTGCACGTGGTGTGCCGCGTCGGCGGACGCTCCGCGCAGGTCACGCAGTACCTGGTGCGCCAGGGCATCGACGCCGTGAACGTCGACGGCGGGATGCAGGCCTGGGACGGGGCCGGGCGTCCGATGGTGACCGACAACGGCAGCCCGGCCTTCGTGCTGTAGGGCGATCGGGGCCGCGCGCCGGCCCGTGTGCCGGCGCGGCGCGTCAGGCGAGCGCGTGGGCGGCCAGCAGGTCGCCCAGTGCCTCCTCGTGCGCGGCGGCCGGGCCGAGCTGGAGTTCCAGCTGCTTGGCCCACGCGTGGTAGCGGTGCAGCGGGTAGTCGGTGTCGGCGCCGAAGCCGCCGTGCAGGTGCTGCGCCGTCTGCACGATCCGGCGCACGCCCTCCGAGGCCCAGATCTTGGCGACGGCGATGTCCCCGGCGGGCGGCAGCGGGCCGCCGGCCCCGCCGGTCGCCGCGTCGATCCGCCAGGCCGCCTGCCACAGGGTGGCCTCCATGGCGCGCAGGTCGATGTAGCGGTCCGCGGCCTGCACGGCGACCGCCTGGAAGGTGGCCACGGGGAAGCCGAACTGCTCGCGCTTGCCGGTGTATTCGCCGGTCATGGCGAGCACGGCCGTACCGAGGCCGAGTGCGAGGGCGCAGGTGCCGACGGTGAGGAGCCGGTGCAGCCGCTCCCAGGCCCCCGGGGCGGCGATCAGGTGGGCCGCGGGCACCCGGACCCCGTCAAAGGAGAGTTCGGCGAGCAGCTCCCCGCTGGTGGAGTACTGGTCGGCCAGGGCGAGGCCCTCGGCGCCGCGCGGGACGAGCGCGAGGACGGCCTCGCCCCGGCCGGTGTGGGCCGGTACGGCGGTCCAATCCGCGCCGTGCGCCCAGGGAACGGCGGTCTGTACCCCGTCGAGGATCCAGCCGGGGCCCTCGCGGCGGGCGCCGACGGCGAGTTCGGCGGGGTCGTGGCCGCTGCGTCCGTGGGCAGCGGCGGTGAGGACGAGCGCCCCGCTCCCTGCGCCGGGCAGTAGGGCGCGGGCGAGTTCGGGGCTGCCGTGGGCCTGGACGACGGCGGCGGTGGCGCAATGCTCCAGCAGCGGCACCCGGGCCAGCCGCTTCCCCGCCTCGCGCAGCACCAGGCACAGGGCGATGGCCTCGAGGCCGGCGCCCCCGTACTCCTCGGCCAGGACCAGGCCGGTCAGGTCGGACGAGGCGAGCCGGGCCCACAGCGGCCGGTCGAAGTCCTCGGCGACGGCTCCCGGGGTCAGGGCGGGGCTGGGCACGCCGTCGGGGGCGACCCCGGCGAAGACGGCCCTCGCCGCCTCGGCGGCGGCCTGCTGCTCCTCGGTGAAGGTGAAGTCCACTGCCCGTCCTCCCGCGCACGCATGCCGGTAACCCGCCCACCTAGATCTGACGGAGCGTCAAGATAGAACAGGTTGCGGGAATTGGACAGGCCTGTGACGGCAGCCCCGCACGGGGGCCGCCGCCACAGGTCCAGCGGCCGGAGCCGACCTCAGCGGCCGGAGCCGACCTCAGCGGTCGAAGTCGATCTCCACTTCCTCGGTCACCGCGTGGGACTGGCAGGCCAGCACGAATCCGGCGTCCGTCTCCTCCGCCTCCAGCGCGAAGTTCCGGTCCATCCGGACCTCGCCCTTGACCACGAAGGCGCGGCAGGTGCCGCACACCCCGCCCTTGCAGGCGTACGGGGCGTCCGCGCGGTTGCGCAGCACTGTGTCCAGCAGGGATTCCCCGCCCTGGATCGGCCAGGTGCCCGAGCGGCCGTCGAGGCGGGCGGTCACCCTGCCGTCTGCGGGCGCCGCGGCCACGGCGGGGGCCGGTGCGGCGGTGTCCTCGACGTGGAAGACCTCCTCGTGGACCCGGCCGCGCCCGACGCCGAGCGCTCCCAGGGCCCGCTCCGCGGAGACGACCAGCCCGTAGGGCCCGCACAGGTACCAGCCGGTCACGTCGGCGACGGGGAGCAGCGCGGGCAGCAGGCCCTTCAGGCGCTCCTCGTCCAGCCGCCCGGACGGCAGCCCCGCCTCCTGCTCCTCCCGGGACAGCACCGTGACCAGCTGGAACCGGTCCGGGTAGCGGTCCTTGAGGTCGGCTACCTCTTCCAGGAACATCGTCGAGGCCTGCGTGCGGTCGGTGCGCACCAGGCAGAACCGGGCGTCGGGCCGCGCCGCCAGCAGCGTCGCCGCGATCGACAGCACCGGGGTGATGCCGCTGCCGCCGACGATCGCCGCGTAGTGCCCGCCCACGGGCGCGGCGGCGGGGTCGAGGACGAAGCGGCCGGCCGGGACCATCACGTCCAGCACGTCCCCGGCGGCGACCTCCTTGTGTGCGAACGTGGAGAACTCGCCGCCCTCCACGAGCCGAACGCCGACCTGGAGCCGCTCCGGGCCGGGGCCGGCGGGATCGGGCGCGGGGGAGCAGATCGAGTAGGTGCGGCGGATCTCCGCGCCCTCGGGGTTCGTACGGCGCAGGGTGAGGTGCTGGCCGGCGGCGTGCCGGTAGTCGGCGCGCAGCTCGTCGGGGACCGCGAGTGTCAGCGCCACGGAGTCGTCGGTGAGCCGGTCGACCGCCGACACCGTCAGCCTGTTGAAGGCGCCGTGGCGCGGGGGACGCGCGGAGCCCGGCGCCGGCGCGGGCGACGGCGTGGACGCGGCCATCTACAGCTCCTTGAAGTGGTCGAACGGTTCACGGCACGCGGTGCAGCGGCGCAGCGCCTTGCACGCGGTGGACGAGAACCTGCTGAGCAGCTCGGTCTCGGTGGACCCGCAGTGCGGGCAGCGGACCGACAGGGCGACGGGGACCGGCCCGCCCGCCGCGTGCGGACGCGGCGGCGCGATGCCGAACTCGGCGAGCTTGCGCCGGCCTTCGGCGCTGATGTCGTCGGTCGACCAGGCGGGCGACAGGACGGTGCGCACCCGGACGTCGCGTATGCCGTGGCCGGTGAGGGCCCGCTCGATGTCGGCGGACATGGCCTCGATGGCGGGGCATCCGGTGTACGTGGGGGTGAGGGCGACCTCGGCGTGCCCGTCCTCGTGCATCCGCACGCCGCGTACGACACCCAGCTCGGCCAGGGTGAGCACGGGCAGCTCGGGGTCGGGGACGGAGCCGGCCAACTCGGTCAGCTCCGCCTCCAGGCGGCTCAGGGCCTCGGGGGCGGCCTGCGCGTGGGTCACCATGTCGCCCCCGGGTGGCTGCGGTGCAGGTGCTGCATCTCGGCCAGCATCTTGCCGAAGGGCTCGGTGTGCAGGCCCTGCCGGCCGGCCCCGGCGGCCCAGGCGCCGGTGCGCGGGCCCTCGGGCACGGAGAGCCCGGCCCGTTCCAGTACGTCGCCCAGCGCGGCCGTCCAGCGGTCCTCCAGCGCGGTCCAGTCGACCCCGTCGAGGCCCTCCACCGGCTGGAACAGCTCACCGGTGTACTTCCACAGCGCGTCCAGGCCGGCCCGCATGCGCCGGCGGCTCTCCTCGGTGCCGTCGCCGAGCCGCAGCGTCCACTGCTCGGCGTGGTCGCGGTGGTACGCGGTCTCCTTGACGGCCTTCGCGGCCAGGCCGGCGAACGGCCCGTCACCGGCGGCGAGCTGCGTGTGCAGCTCGTGCTGGTACAGGGAGAAGTACAGCTGGCGGGCGATGGTGTGGGCGAAGTCGCCGCCCGGCTGCTCCACGAGCTGGACGTTGCGGAAGGACCGCTCCTCGCGGAGGAACGCCAGCTCGTCCTCGTCGCCGACCATCGACAGCAGCACGCGGGCCTGGCCGAGCAGGTCGAGCGCGATGTTGGCGAGGGCGACCTCCTCCTCCAGGACGGGGGCGTGGCCGGCCCACTCGCCCAGGCGGTGGGAGAGGACCAGGGCGTCGTCCCCGAGCGCGAGGGCGGCCGAGGCCGGCACGGTGGTGTCGGTGCCGGTCACAGGTGGCTCACCCCTTCGGGGATGTCGTAGAAGGTCGGGTGCCGGTACGGCTTGTCGGCAGCCGGGGCGAAGAACGGGTCCCGCTCGTCAGGGGAGGACGCGGTGATCTCGGCGGAGGGCACCACCCAGATGGAGACGCCCTCGCTGCGCCGCGTGTAGAGGTCGCGGGCGTTGCGCAGGGCCATCTCCGCGTCGGGCGCGTGCAGGCTGCCCGCGTGTGTGTGCGAGAGGCCGCGCCGCGAACGCACGAACACCTCCCACAGCGGCCAGTTCTGCGTCATACCCCTGCCTCCTCGTTCGTTGCCGCGGCGGCCGGTGCCGCCGTGTGCTTGGCGGCGTACGCCGCGGCAGCCTCCCGGACCCACGCGCCTTCCTCGTGGGCCCGGCGGCGCTGCCCGAGCCGCTGTTCGTTGCACGGGCCGTTGCCCTTGAGCACGTCCCAGAACTCGGCCCAGTCGATCGCGCCGAAGTCGTAGTGCCCGCGCTCCTCGTTCCACTTCAGGTCCGGGTCGGGCAGGGTCAGGCCCAGCGTCTCGGCCTGCGGAACGGCGATGTCCACGAAGCGCTGGCGCAGCTCGTCGTTGGAGTGCCGCTTGATCCGCCACGCCATCGACTGCGCCGAGTGCGCGGACTCGGCGTCCGGCGGGCCGAACATCATCAGGGAGGGCCACCACCAGCGGTCCACCGCGTCCTGCGCCATCGCGTGCTGCTCCGCAGTGCCCTGGGAGAGGGCGAGGAGGAGCTCGAAGCCCTGGCGCTGGTGGAAGGACTCCTCCTTGCAGATCCGGACCATGGCGCGGGCGTACGGCCCGTAGGAGCAGCGACACAGCGGCACCTGGTTGGTGATCGCCGCGCCGTCCACGAGCCAGCCGATCGCGCCGACGTCGGCCCAGGTCAGCGTCGGGTAGTTGAAGATCGACGAGTACTTCTGCTTCCCCGCGTGGAGCTTGTCGAGCAGTTCGTCGCGGCTCGTGCCGAGGGTCTCGGCGGCGCTGTACAGGTACAGCCCGTGGCCGGCCTCGTCCTGCACCTTCGCCATGAGGATCGCCTTGCGGCGCAGCGAGGGCGCGCGGGTGATCCAGTTGGCCTCCGGCTGCATCCCGATGATCTCGGAGTGGGCGTGCTGGGCCATCTGGCGCACGAGCGTCGAGCGGTACTCGTCGGGCATCCAGTCACGCGGCTCGACGCGGTCGTCAGCCGCCACTGCGGCGTCGAAGGCCGCTGCGAGCTGTGCCGCGAGGCCGGCTTCCAGCCCCGCGTCCTGCCCCGATTCCGGGGTCACTGCCACCATCCCGGCCCCCTGCCAGAGTCTGTTGTCCGCCCGACCGACCGATCGTTCGGTTCGTTCTCTTCAATGGTGAGACGGCGGCCCGTAGGGTGTCAACCTCTGTGGTCAACCCTGTGGACGCCGAACGATCGGGACGCGATGGAATCGAACGAGCGCGAGACCGCGGAAGCGGACGATCCGCCCGGCCGCCCGCCGGCCGTCCCCGAGGTCGTGGCGCAGGTCGTCCCGTCGGCCGTCGCGCCGGTCCCCCCACCGGGGATCGCGGGGCTGTCCGCCCCCTACCGGGCCGTCGCGGCCCTGGTCCTCGCGGCAACCGGCCTCGCCGCCTGCACGCACCTGGCCCTGGTCTTCCTGCACGTCGCCCCGCCCAACACGCTGAGCAAGCGGCACGCGGCGGTGGTCGACGGCTGGATCTACCCCGAGTTCGAGCAGAACTGGAAGCTCTTCGCCCCCAACCCGCTCCAGCAGAACATCGCCGTCGAGGTCCGCGCGGAGTACCGGACCCCCGGCGGGGAAGTGGTCACCGGGCCGTGGCAGGACCTGTCCGCCCAGGACGGCGCGGCCATCGAGCACAGCCTGCTGCCGAGCCACACCCGGCAGAACGAGCTGCGCCGGGCCTGGGACTTCTTCACCGGCTCCCACGACGAGGACGACGTCCCGAACGGCGAGCGCGGCGAGCTGTCGGAGCAGTACCTGCGGAGGATCGCCCTGGACCGGCTCGGCGGGGCCCGGGCCGGCCGGGAGGGCGAGATCGTACGGATCCAGCTGCGCTCGGCGACGCGTGCGGTGCCCGCACCGGCCTGGAGCGACGAGAAGACCGACACCCAGACGTACTACCGGGAGCTGCCGTGGTGGACGGTCTGAGACGGGCGCGGGCCGGAGCGGCGCGGGCGCTGGCGCGCATCACAGGGGAGGCGCTCGGGCCCCACCAGAGCGCCGTCGTGCGGATCGGCTTCGCCGGGACCTGGCTGTTCTTCCTGCTGCGGGAGTACCCGAACCGGCACGAGCTGTACGGGCCCGACGGCCCCTGGAGCTGGGAGCTGGCCCGGCGGCTGATCGAATCGAACCACGCGTTCACGGTGCTGCTGTGGTCCGACTCGGCGCTGTGGTTCGAGGCCGTCTACCTGGTCTCCGTACTGGCGAGCGCGCTGCTGGTGCTGGGCTGGCGGACCCGGGCCACGTCCGTGGTGTTCATGGTCGGGGTGCTGTCCCTGCAGAACCGCAGCGTGTTCATGGGTGACGGCGGCGACAACGTCATCCACATCATGGCGGTCTACCTGGTGCTCACGCGGTGCGCGCAGGTGTGGTCGCTGGACGCGCGGCGGGCGCGGCTGCGGGGGTCCGCCTCGGCGGGGGCGGCCGGGCCGGTGCTGTGGGGCGTGCTCGGTGTCCTGTTCGTGTACGGGGTCCTGACCGGCCGGTTCGGGCTGGGCTGGACGGCGGCCTTCACGGCGCTGTGGGTGGTCGCCGCGGTGTGGTGGACGGCCGAGCGGAACGCGGGGCTCGCGGCCGTGGAGGGGACCGGCCGGAGCGAGGGGCGGGCCTTCCTGGACGTGCTGGCCAACGTGGTGCACAACGCCGGGATGCTGGTGATCATGGCTGAGGTCTGCCTGATCTACGCGACGGCGGGGTGGTACAAGGTCCAGGGCTCGCGGTGGCAGGACGGGACCGCGCTGTACTACCCCCTAGGGCTGGACTACTTCAGCCCCTGGCCCGAGCTGTCGCAGCTGCTGGCGAGCAGTGGGACGGTGGTGATGTTGTTGACGTACGGGACGGTCGTGCTTCAGGTGGCGTTCCCGTTCACCGTGTTCCACCGGCGGATCAAGAACGTGCTGCTCGGCGTGATGATGCTGGAGCATGCGGGGATCGCGGTGTTGCTGGGACTGCCGTTCTTTTCTTTGGCGATGATCGCCGCCGATGCGGTGTTCCTGCCGACGGGGTTCTTGGTGGCGCTGGGGGCGGCGGTGGCGCGGCTGCGGTGGCCCCGGGGGGCCGGTTCCGACCAGGCCGGTTCCGCCCCGGCCGGCCCGCCGGCGCCGCCTTTGGTCCCGGCGGCCAGGGACGCCCATCGGGATTCCGACCCGGAGCCGGATCCCGACCCCGCTGCGGCTGCCGGGCCGCGGTAGTCACCGCTGCGCGGAGCATCTCCCCGCCCCACCCTTCCTCCGTTCACCGGGCTCTGCCCGGACCCGCGCCTCAATCGCCGGCGGGGCTGGCTTCGGGCTGGGCCCGGACCCGCGCCTCAATCGCCGGCGGGGCTGGCTTCGGGCTGGGCC
>NZ_JBHWJJ010000142.1:0-21155 GCF_042732005.1 Streptomyces sp. NPDC059851
CGGGATTCGCGCACCGCGATGAAGGAGACGGGCAAGGCGCTCCTGGCGTGGGACCAGTGGGGGTCGAACCCGTCCCGTGCGGCCGGCGCGGTGACCTTCAACGTCCTCACCACGGTCTTCACGGGCGGTGCGGGTGGTGCGGTCGCCGGTGCGGGCAAGGCGGGTGCCGTTGCGAAGGCCTTGTCGTTCGCGGGGAAGGCGGGTCGGGCCGTCGACCCGATGACGTACATCTTCAAGGGCGCGGGTGCGGGGTTCTCGAAGATCGGTGATGTGATGGCCGGTCTGAAGGGCATGGGCAACATCGAGATCCCGAACATCAACATCGATGGTGCGGTGGCCCTGCCGGACGGGGCGAAGATGCTGCCGGACGGAACGGTCCACCTCCCCTCGGGCGCGGCCGTCCCCGAAGGCGCGATCAAGCTCCCCAACGACACCATCAAGCTCCCGGAGGGGACCGCCACCCTGCCCCCGGGCACGGTCAAACTGCCCTTCGACGGTCCGGCGAAGTACCTCGACGGCGACGGCAACTACTACAAGGCAGACGGCAGCCTCTACCAGCACATCGACGAAGCCCCGGTCGAGAAGACCCCGGACATGCCTGACGGCGCGGGCACTCCGAAGGCGGACGCCCCGAAGGCGGACTCGCCGGCCACGGTCAAGGCGGAAGACCGCGTCCTGGCCGCCGTCGGCGGCCGCGGCGACGACGTCATCCGCCTCGGCTCCGACATCTCCGACCCGGTCCGCACCGTCGGCGACCACACCCCCGGCCCCCGCCCGGACACCACCCCCGGCGGCCACGCCCCGGACAACATGCCCCGCAACAGCACGGACAACCCCACCACGAACCCGGGCGGACCCCGCCCGGAACCGCTGGCCACCGGTGGCGGCCGTGCCGACACCCCGTCCACGGGCGGGGCTCACCCCGAGACGCCCGGCGCTACGGGTCACACCGACGGCCCGGGCGGTACCGGTACCGGTCACACGGACGGCCCGGGCGGTACCGGTCACACGGACGGCCCGGGCGGTACCGGCCACACGGACGGCCCCTCCACGGGTGGCCACGAGCCGGACACGCCGGGCAGCGGGGGCACGCCTGACAACGGCCTGCCGGGCGGTGCCGTAGACGAGACGGTTCCGCCGCCGGGAGACCACGCGCCTACCGGAACGACCCCGGACGGCGCCGTCGATCCGGCCCCCATGCCGCGGGGCGGTGAACTGGAACAGGCCGTGCGGGATGCGGTGAAGGGCATGCCGGGCGCGACACGGCCGAAGCCCCCCGTGTTCGAGAGGGTCCTTGAGGTCCTCGCGGAAAACCCCCGCGGACAGCAGGTCGCCGAGATCCTCGCCTCCGGCCGCTTCAACGGCAGCGAAAACTTCGGCCAGGTGGTGTCCAGCCTGGGCGCCAAGAAGACGCACATGGCCGAACCCGGCATCGACCAGATCGTCTTCGCCGACGACCTGGCCAAGAGCGGGTTCGGCGGGGACCGGATCGACTTCGAGATCAAGAACGACAAGGGCGGCGACGCCGACGTGCGTCTCGTGGCCGACGACGGACAGGTCTTCGTCTACCAGCTCAAGCGGCTCAACAACCCTCTGGATCCGATCGCCGAAATCACCCGTGGCAAGTACCTCGGCCAGGTGACCCACTCCGTGGGCGATCACCGCGTCATGCTCGTCGACGGGCAGGGTACCGTCGCCAAGTGGATGGCCGACGGCGCTGCCGACAAGCTGATGGAGATCCACCAGAACGGCCGTGGCCGGTTCGAAGCCGGTAAGGACGTGACCTTCGTCATCAGGCTCGATGACGGAACGCTCGTCGTCCCGCCGGGCTCAAAGACCGATCCGAAGGACATGCTGTGATCACTACGGACCCTGTGGGCGAATGGTTCTGGGAGACGACGGTCGACGTCTCCGGAGGGCAGGGCGCGCGTCGAGCGTTCCAGCTCTTCGACCGGCTTCATTCCGTCGGGACGGACCTCGGCCTCTTCGACGGCTGGGGACACGGGGGAGTGAGCGTCGTCACTCTGGAGGCTCCGCGACGGGTTCGGTACGAGTGGGAGGGCCCCGGACGACCCCTCGACCGTGCGGAGGAGGCGGGCGCAGCGTGGTTCCGTCAGGAGGCGACGCTCCACCTGTGGAGCGTGCTGCCCGGCGACTGGCTGGACGCAGACGGCGCGGCCCACCGTTCGGAGCGTCTGTTCGCGCTGCGCCTGGTCGTCTGGCCCAAGGGACACGCGATCGTCTCGATCGCGGCGTACTCCGATGCCTGGATGACCCTGGACCTACGGGAACGCCCGCAGCCCGAGGTCGCCGCGGTGAACGCGCCCCGCCTGGCGGCCCTGCTCAGCGCCGTGTCCGAGTCGCTCGAAGCCGAGGTCGACCCCGGTGATCCCACGTACTACGGCCGGCCCACCGCTGCCGGCTTCGAGGATCTCGCGGAGGAAGGCACGGACTACATCGATCCCTGGAGCACCTTCGCCGTACCGGCGAGATGGCGGCGGATGCTGAACCTCCTGCCGAAGGATTACGAGCAGCAGTCGTACGAGGCGTTCACGGAAGGCCCGGTCAGGTACGTCGAGGTCCGGCGCAGCGGTCGCACCGTCGGCTACCTCTGGGCGGGGCCGGACGACGGCTCCGCCGGATACGAGCCCTGCACCGCGGCCGGGGACCTCGCCTTCACCGCCGGTGTGCCGCTCCTGCTGGCGTTCGCCAAGGCGCGTCAAGCCGGGAAGACTGCGCTGGACGCTCTGGGAGAGGCGGCTTCGGCGGAGACCGTCACGGAGATCCGGGACGTGGAATCGCTCGATGCCCTGCAGGAACTGTCCGGCCGCTGAACGGCGTTCCCGTGGAGGTGCCGTGCCGCCAGGAGCTGCGGAGGGAGGGGCAGGACCCGAAGTGACCGACGATCCTTGCCGTACCGTGCTGGAGCGGCTGCGGGCCGTCGGCTGGGAGGACGATTCCGCCGCCTTCGCCCACGCCCCTTCCCGGGCCCTCCTCATGCGCGAGTACCTGCGCCGTTCCGCCCTGTGGGCCCGGGCCTGTGGTGCCGAGGGGGCGTGGCCGTTCTTCGACGTCGCGGAGCACCTCGGGGCGGGGGCGGCGCAGCCGCCGCCCGACGTGGCGGCCGAGCTGGAGGATCTCCTGCACGGTCTCGCCCCGGCCTCGCTGCGGACCACGTGCCGCGCTGCCGTGCGCTGGGCGGCGGTACGGGATGCCGAGCAGGGCATGCCGGCCGATCTCCCGGACCCGTACGAGCCGCTGCTGCTGATGTACGAGCGCGGCGGCGGGTACTACCTGGAGGAATACGTCGACCTCAACGGCACGATGATCCGGCTGGGGAGCGTGGAGGAGAACGCCGCCGCCGCGCCGTTCCTCACGCTGGCTCCCGCCACCCTCGACGCCATGGACGCCATGGACGCCATGCAGGCCATGGACGCCGAGGGTGGGACCGCCCACGACGCCAAGGCCGACGGCGGGTGCTCCCGGGAACACCCCGGCGGCATCCTGCTGGAGCGCCTCCGGGCAGTGGAATGGGACGGGGACTGGGAGGACGCGTTCGCCCGGGTCATGTCCCGCCGTCTGCTCATGCGGGAATACCTGCGGCGGGCGGGGCTGTGGGCGCGGGCCTGCTCGGCCGAGAGCGCCTGGCCCTTCTTCGACGTCGTGGAACACGTGGACCCCGAGTTCACCCTCTCCTCGGAGATCGCCGAAGCACTCCACGAACACGTGGACGGGACGGCCGGAAGCGGCGCCGTCACACGTACCTGTACCGGCGCGGTGCGGCTGGCGGAGTACCGCTCGCAGCACCCGGACGCCTTCGCAGGGCTTCCCGACCTCTACGAGCCGCTGGTCCTCTTCTACGAGCGGGGCGGGGAGTTCCTCCAGGACGGTGCCGGTTTTCTGGACCTGGCCGGGGTGCTGATGCGCCCCGGCACCCTGCGGGGCTGCCTCGGCACCCCGGCGCTGCGCTCCCTCGACCGCGCGGTCCTCGACGCGGTCGACGCGGAGGGACGCATCACCTACTACGCGCCGGCCGACCGCGAGGGGCCGCTGTTGCGGCGGCGAGTCGTACGCGGCGGGGCACACGCGGAGGTGTTCGGCCGGGACGGCCTGCGCTGGGAGCCGGCGGGCCGACCGCTGCCCGCGTCTCCGGACCGGGCGGGGGACCTCGGCCTGGTCCGGCTGGACGAGATGGAGGCGGCCGACCTGATCGCGGCAGCCGTGGCCGAGGCCGCTCGGTAGGAGGGCATACGGAACGGCCCCGGACGTTAGGGTCCGGGGCCGTCGCGTCGACTGCGCCGCCGAGCGCCGACCCTGGAGGAGAACTCCAGGTCAGCGGCTCGTGCAGCGGTGCCCCCGGCAGGATTCGAACCTGCGACACCCGCTTTAGGAGAGCGGTGCTCTATCCCCTGAGCTACGAAGGCGTGGTCGCGGCAGCAGCCCGTAAGGGCTTGGCCACCGCGCTCAGTGTAGCGGGTGGTGCATGATCCGTACGCGGAGATTCCTGCGCGTACGGATCATGCGGTGTGCGGGCGGGGTCCGCGGTGTGCCCGCGTCTGGTGGGGGCTCAGCGCCGGTCGTACACGCCGAACATGTCGACGACCAGGTCGGTCGGCTCCCAGCCCCGGTTCCAGAAGTCGAGGAGGCTGTTGAGGCCGGTGCTGGTCTGGACCAGGTTCGAGACGGTCGTGCCCTTCGTCCAGTTGAGGTGGGAGGAGTTGGGCGGGGTCGGTCGGACGGCCTTGCCGCTGGTGTACTGGTCCCAGCTGTTCGGGTCCGGGGCGACCGTGAGGTGGCCGCTGCCCTGCGTGTTGGTGACCGTCACGTTCAGGACCGCGCCCTCGATCGCGGACTTGTCCGCGGACACCTCCTGCTTCCGGTAGTCCTGTCCGTCGACCGGCCAGTTCCACTCGCGGGTGTCCGTCAGGCGCTTCGGCGTGAGGGGCCGGTAGGCGGCCTTGCCGTCGGCGCTGTAGTAGCCCACGACGTCCACGATCACGTCGGCCGGGTTCCAGGAGCCGTTGCGGACGTTGATCCTGCCGTCCGGGCCCACCGGCACGATCACCGAGTTGGCGACCGTCTGCCCGGCGGTGAAGTTCAGGTTCGACGTGGTCGGCGTCTGCTGCCCGCTCGGGAAGAGGGTCAGGTGACCGGCTTCCTCGGGGTTGGTGACGGTGACGTTGAGGGCCACGGCCGTGACGCCGCCGGCGGGCACGCCGCCCCGGCCGGCGATCTGCGTGTCGAACGTCCGCTGCCCGGCGACCTTGCCCCGGTCGGTGCCCAGCCCCTCCCGGGTGTCGACGAGGCGGGTCGGTGCCAGCGAGGTGTAGCCGTTGGCCTCGGAGCGCGTGAAGTAGCCCGTGACGTCCGCGATCAGGTCCGTCGCGCCGGCGCTGCGGTTGGCCAGTTCGACGTAGCCGTCCTCGCTGACCGGGACGATCGCCATGTTCGGGACGGACTGTCCGGCCGCGAAGTTGACGTTCGACGTGGTGGGTTGCTCCGTGCCGGCCGCGTAGGCGGTGACGTGCCCGGCGGCGGTGGTGTTGGTGGCGGTGAGGTTGAGGGCCACGGCGGACGCCCCGGCGGGGATGCCGCCGGCACCGGCGACCTTCACGCGGGTCGTGCCGTACGGGGCGACGGCCCGGGCGCTCGGCGCGCCGGTCCCGTTGCGGGTGTCCAGGAGCCGGGTCGGCGCGTGCGGGGTGAACTCGGAGCCGGACACGACGACGTCCACGGTGTTGGTGGTCGTCAGCTTGAAGTAGCGGTTGGTCGCGGTGACGGTGACCTTGTGGGCCCCGAGCCCGGTGTAGGCGTGGTCTAGGTGCAGGAACGGGTAGTCGGAGTCCGAGAGGAGGTACTCGTTCTGGGTGCTGCCGTCACCCCAGTCGACGGTCACGTCGACCACGGACCTCATGTCGGTGATGCTCATGACGTAGGCGGTCAGCCTGATGCCGCGGGCGCTGGTGTTGTCGGCGCCCATGGTGATGCCGAGGTAGGGGTCGCCCGACGCGGCCTCGGCGCCTCCCGCGCGCTGGGCCGGGGCCGGTCCCTCGTGCGGCGCCGGCGCGCCGGACGGGGTCGTGCGGACGGCGCGCTCGGCGGGGCTGAAGAAGGTGGACTTCTCCAGCTCGGCCTTCGTCACCGCGGCCTTCGACCCTTCGGCCCCGGTCTTCCCCGTGCCGGCCCCGGTGTTCCCCGTCCCGCTCCCGGTCTTCCCCGTCGCGGTCTTCGCGGCGCCCGCCTTCGCCGGGTCGGGCGTGGCCGTCGCGCCGGGGGTGCGGTCGGCGGATGGTCCCGCCGCCTGTGCCACGCCCGGTACGAGGCCCACGGCTGCCGCGACGACGGCAGCGGAAATCATGATGCGGTGACGGTGCACCGGCCCCCCAAGTATTTCTTGAACTCGTTCAGAAAGGTCATGATCACCGTACCTCCTCTCCGCACCGACCGCGCCATCCGCCCCCACCGCCGTGTCGGCGGAAAACTCCGGGATCCGGTTTGGGGGCCGGGCGTGTGGTCCATGGGTTCCGTAGAGGGCGGGGCGTTCTGGCCTCCCCGCGACGAATGCGAGCCGGACCATGGAGTTCCTGCGTCCCGCCACCTGGGAAGAGGCCCTCGCAGCCAAGGCGGAGCATCCCGCGGCCCTGCCGATCGCCGGAGGGACCGACGTGATGGTCGAGATCAACTTCGACCACCGCCGGCCCGAGTACCTCATGGACCTCACCCGCATCGGACTGCTCTACGCGTGGGAGACCGGGGAGGCCACCACCGTCCTGGGCGCCGCCGTCCCGTACACGGTCGTCGTCGAGCAGCTGCGCGGCCCGCTGCCCGGGCTCGCCCTCGCCTCGCACACCGTCGCCTCACCGCAGATCCGCAACCGCGGCAGCGTCGGCGGCAACCTCGGCACCGCCTCCCCGGCCGGCGACGCCCACCCCGCGCTGCTCGCCGCCGGCGCCGAGGTCGAGGTGGAGTCCGTACGGGGAACGCGGCTGATCCCGATCGACGCGTTCTACACCGGCGTCAAGCGCAACGCCCTCGCCCCCGACGAGCTGATCAAGACCGTCCGGATCGCGAACGCCACCGGGCCCCAGCAGTTCTCCAAGGTGGGCACGCGCAACGCCATGGTCATCGCCGTCTGTGCCTTCGGGATGGCCCTGCACCCGCGGAGCCGGACCGTCCGGACCGGGATCGGGTCCGCCGCACCCACCCCGGTGCGGGCCGCGGCAGCCGAGGAGTTCTTGTGCGCGGCGCTGGAGGAGGGCGGGTTCTGGGAGTCCGGGCAGGCCCTCGCGCCCTCCGTCGTCCGGCAGTTCGGTGTTCTCGCCGCCGCGTCCTGCAACCCGATCGACGACGTCCGCGGCACCGCGAAGTACCGGCGCCACGCCGTCGGCGTCCTGGCCCGGCGGCAGCTGCTGTGGACGTGGGAGGAGTACCGCAGCACCCGCGGACAGCGGCTCACGGGCGGGTGATCCGCACCTGGAAGCTGCCGTTGCGCAGCTCGCCCACCACCGACACGCTGATGCCCGCCTTCTCGTCGGTGAAGGTTTCGCCCGACTGGAACGGCGCGTCCGACAGCTCCCCGTGCACGTTGGGCCGCCGCGTGCAGCCGCCGCTGCCGGCCGCGCTGTCCAGGACGGTGACCGGGCCCTGCCCGGTGTCGACCAGCGAGTCCACCTTGTAGATGAGGACGCCCGGTTTGCAGACGGCCTCGTCGTTCCCGGCTCGGGTCCGTACCTCCACCGCGTACCCGGAGCTGTCCGACAGCGGGATGAAGGCCAGCTTGGTGCCGCCCTCGACGGCGAGCGGCGACAGGACGTGGTCGCTGACGCCGGAGTTCGAGGCGCAGCTGATCTGCGTGCTGTCGAGCCAGCCCAGCTTCCATTTGTGCCAGCCCAGCAGGTCGTTGTTGGCGCCCCAGTCCTCGCTCATGATGTCCCAGTGCCCGACCGCGCCCCCGCCGTCGGCGGTGTAGAGGTCGGGCAGGCCGAAGACGTGCCCGTTCTCGTGCGGCAGTACCCGGTAGCCGGTCTCCCGGTAGGTGCCGGAGCCGTCGTCCTGCCGGCTGTAGACGAAGGACGTGTTCGCGAGCGGCACGCCGTCCGCCACCGGGGCCTCCGCGTTGCCGGAGAAGGTCACGGACAGCACGGTGTCCAGGGCCGACGGTCCGGCGTTCGGCGTGACCAGGATGTTGACCAGGTCGTAGGCGCGGAAGTCCACATCGGGGTCGGCGGCCTGCGCGATGTGCTCGACGAGCTGCCGGTAGCCCGGCTCGTAGGGCGACCCGCGCTCGATCCCGTACGCCGCGAACGGCATCGGCATCCGCAGCCACGTCTTGATCGGTGCCTCGGCCCGGTAGCTGAGCCGGCCGTAGGAGCTGGTCCGGAACCACTCCGCGGTCTGGGGGAAGAACTCCGCCAGCCGGTCGAGGGCCGTTCCCTCGCCCTTGGCGTCCGGGAAGTCGACCATCAGGTTCAGTGCGCGGACCTCGCCGGTCGAGCGGGAGTACCCGGGCGGTGTCGGCAGGCCCTCGGACATCTGCACACCCGTTGCGCCGGCTATCCGGCAGGGCGCGAGCGCCGACTCGGCCGCCGTGGCGGCGGGACCTGCTGCGGACCGCCCCTGGCCCCCCAGCCCGGTGCTGGCGGTGGCGGTGACACCGAGGGCCAGCGCGGTGAGGCCGATGTAGGCGCCGGCGCGGTGTGGTCTGCGTATCCGGTGGCGGGTCTGCGGCATGGAGATCGCCTTCGGGTCCGCGGCAGCCGGCCGGACCCGGACTGCGCTCCGTGCGATCACCCTCCGCCGGGCGTGGCGCGGCCGCGCGTCGGGTGCGCCGAACGGGAACGGGAGTGTGGCCCAGGTCACTCGGAGGAGTGAAATAACCGGGGACGCAATCCCCGTTTGGAAGGATGTCCCCGAAAGCGGGGACCGGCTCCCCGTTTCGGTGCGGTGGGCCGGTCCGTACGGAGTCCAGGTCGAGGAGGCCGCGCATGAAGAGCAGCGCCAGCACCGCCAGCACCACTTCCGCTGCGGCCCCGCGCCCCCGCGCCGACGCCGTGCGCAACCGCGAGCGGATCCTCGTGGCGGCGCGGGAGGTGTTCGTCGAGCACGGCTCCGGTGCGCCGTTCGACGAGGTCGCCCGCCGGGCCGGCGTCGGCAACGCCACCGTGTACCGCCACTTCCCCGACCGCGCCACCCTGGTCCACCACGTCGTGCTGTTCGTGATGGACCGGGTCACCGTCGAGGCGCAGCGGTCGCTCGCCGAAGAGCCCGACGCGTTCGCCGCGTTGTGCCGCTTCACCCACACCGCCGCGGACGAGCGGATCGGCGCCCTGTGCGCCATGCTCAGCGGCGACTTCGACCGCGAGCACCCCGAACTGCTCTCCGCTCGCGACCAGTTGGCGGAGGCGGTCGAAGGGCTGCTGGCCGCCGGCCAGGGCGCGGGCCTGATCCGGGCCGACGTCGGCGTCGGCGACCTGATGGTCGCCCTGTCGCAGCTCAGCCGCCCCCTCCCGGGCGTCACCTGCACGGACGTGGACACCTTCGTCCACCGCCATCTCCAGCTCCTCCTCGACGGGTTGCGGGCCCCGGCCCGCTCCGTGCTGCCCGGCGGGGCGGCCACCCTCGACGACCTCAGGCAGAAAACCGTGTGACGTTCCGGGCAGGGCCCGTTAGCGTCGTAAATCCCTTCCAACTACGCCATATCCGTCATTCCGCACGCTGAAGACTGTGAAGTGGGTACCCCCATGCCGAAAACGGCCGCGACAAGCGCCCCAGCCCCGCCCTCGCCGGCGCCGGCTGCCGATCCCAACCGCTGGAAAGCGCTCGTCTTCATCGCCCTGGCGCAGCTGATGGTCGTCCTCGACGCGACGATCGTGAACATCGCGCTGCCTTCCGCCCAGACCGACCTCGGCATCTCCGACGGCAACCGCCAGTGGGTCATCACCGCCTACGCGCTCGCCTTCGGCGGCCTGCTCCTCTTCGGTGGCCGCATCGCCGACAAGTGGGGGCGAAAGAACGCGTTCGTCGTGGGGCTCGTCGGCTTCGCCCTGGCCTCCGCCCTCGGCGGCGCCGCCACCGGCGAGGCGATGATGCTCGGCGCCCGCGCGCTCCAGGGCGCCTTCGGGGCCCTGCTCGCCCCGGCCGCCCTGTCCCTGTTGGCCGTCATGTTCACCGACGCCACCGAGCGGGCCAAGGCCTTCGGCATCTACGGGGCGATCGCGGGCGGCGGCGGCGCCGTCGGCCTGATCCTCGGCGGCTTCCTCACCGAGTACCTCAACTGGCGCTGGACGTTCTACGTCAACATCCCGTTCGCCGTCGTCGCGGCCGCCGGCGCCTGGCTGGCCATCCGCGAGCCGGCCGGGGGCCGCAACCGCGCGCCGCTCGACGTCCCCGGCGTCGTCCTGTCCACGCTCGGTCTCGTCGCCCTGGTGTACGGGTTCACCCGCGCCGAGTCGGCCGGCTGGACGAGCGGGGTGACCGTGGCCGTGTTCGTCGCCTCGGCGGCCCTGCTGGCGGCCTTCGTCGGCACCGAGGCCCTGGTGAAGTCCCCGCTGCTGCCGCCGCGCGTCCTGCTGGAGCGCAACCGCGGCGGTGTCTACCTCTCCCTCGGCCTGGCCGTCATCGCGATGTTCGGCCTGTTCCTGTTCCTCACCTACTACCTGCAGGTCGTGAAGGGCTTCTCGCCGGTCAAGACCGGCTTCGCCTTCCTGCCGATGATCGCCGGCATGATCGCGGGCTCCACGCAGATCGGCGCCCGCCTGATGACCAGGGTCCCGCCGCGGCTGCTGATGGGGCCGGGCTTCCTGGTCGCCGCCGCCGGCATGCTGATGCTCACCCAGCTGGAGGTCGATTCGTCGTACCCGGCGCTGATCCTGCCGGCGCAGCTGCTGCTGGGCCTCGGCATGGGTACGGCGTTCATGCCGGCGATGTCCCTGTCCACGCACGGGGTGGCCGCGGCCGACGCCGGTGTCGCCTCCGCGATGGTCAACACCTCGCAGCAGGTCGGCGGCGCGATCGGCACCGCCCTGCTGAACACCATCGCCGCCTCCGCGACCACCGCGTACCTGACCGACCACGCGGCCGAGGCGTCGGCGGGCGGGGCCGCGGCGCAGCTGGTGGGGGCCCGGGCGATGGTGGAGGGCTACTCCACCGCCATCTGGTGGGCGGTGGGCATCCTCCTCGTCAGCGCGGCCGTGGCCGTGACCCTGATCAACACGGGCCGTCCCGGTGCCGGCGGCCCGGTCGCGTCCGGCGGGTCCGGCGGGTCCGGAGCCGGGGCCGGGTCCGAGGCCGGCGTGAAGGTCCCGGTGATGGCCCACTGACGGGCCGCGGGGCGCCCGGGGGAGTGACGGTCCGGGAATGAGGGAGGACCTCGCGTCGTTCAAATTTGAACGACGCGGGGTCCGTCTCGTCCCGGCCCCGTCAGGACGAACGAGGAGCGCCACCGTGACCACCACCCCGCCCCCGCCCCCGCCCGCAGCCCCCTCGGACGCGGCCACTCCGCACCCGGCCGCCACCGCCACCGCCGCCGCCGGCGCGGCCTCCCCGGCTCCGGCCCCGGGCCGCATGCCCACCCTCTACCTGAGTCACGGCGCGCCCCCGCTCGCCGACGACCCGGTCTGGCCCGGCGAGCTCGCCGCCTGGTCCGCCGCCCTGCCCCACCCCCGGGCGGTCCTCATGGTCTCCGCGCACTGGGAGGAGGCCCCTCTCGCCCTCGGCGCCACCGAGCGCGTACCGCTCGTGTACGACTTCTGGGGCTTCCCCGAGCACTACTACCGGGTCCGCTACGACGCCCCCGGCGCCCCCGACCTCGCCGCCGCCGTGCGGGGGCTGCTGCGCGCCCCCGGCACCCCCGTCCAGGACCTCCCGGACCGCGGCCTCGACCACGGGGCGTACGTCCCGCTCGTCGAGATGTACCCGCGGGCCGACGTCCCGGTGCTCCAGATCTCCCTGCCGACGCTCGACCCGCGGCGCCTGATGGACGTCGGCCGCAAGCTGGCCCCCCTGCGCGACGCGGGCGTCCTGATCGTCGGCAGCGGCTTCTTCACCCACAACCTGGCCGCCCTGCGCCACACCGGGCCCGGCGTGCCGGCCTGGTCGGCCGAATTCGACGACTGGGGCCGCGAGGCGCTGGAGGCCTGCGACGTGGACGCCCTGTTGGACTTCGAGGCCAAGTCGCCGGCGGGCCGCCTCGCCCACCCGCGCACCGAGCACTTCGCCCCGCTCTTCGTCGCCCTCGGCGCGGCCGACGCCGCCGGCGACCTGGGTCGCCGTACGGACGCGGTGGACGGCTTCTGGATGGGGCTGTCGAAGCGCTCGGTCCAGTTCGGCTGAGTCCGGCTCCCGAGGGTTCGCCGCTGCCCCGGTGGCCCCGGGTTCCGCCCGCCGGGGTCCGGTGCCGGTCCGCGCAACCAGAAGCCGTCGGGAGTCGTCTTCGGGGGCAGGAGTGCTTCCGCCATCCGTGTGACAGCGGTCTCACGGGCGCTGTGCCGGCCCGGTCCGCGCACGGCGGGCGAGGGCTTTCCGATCATCCTCGTCCCCCTGCCTGACCTGCGACTCCTCGCGCTCCGGCGGAGCCGGGGCCGCCGTCTGTCCGGGGTGTGGCGGGGCAGGGTACTGCAAGATCGCGAAAAAGAGGGACCGGCGTGGGAATTCTGTCCTGATTCCAGCCGTTGTCTCCCATGGATGCGGGCACTCGGGAGAGTGTCCGGGGACGCAGAGCCGCGTTCCAGCAGCCGCACCGCGACCTAACACGTTTGCAAGGGAGCACGCATGGCAACCCGCGCCGTCGCCCGCCAGCAGTCCGAGGGCAGCGCCCGCGCTGCGGGCGGGGAGATCGCCGACCGCGACCTGGTCGGCATGTACCTGGACGAGATCGCGCGCACCCCGCTGCTCGATGCGGCCAAGGAAGTGGAACTGTCACAGATCATCGAGGCGGGCGTGTACGCCCGGCAGATCCTCGACGGTGAGGTGGAACGCGGCGGGGAGTCCCCCAGTCGCGAGGAGCTGGAGGTCCTGGCTGCCGAGGGCGAGCGGGCCAAGGAGATCTTCATCCGCTCCAACCTGCGTCTCGTCGTGGCCGTCGCCCGCAGGTACCCGCGCAGCGGCCTGCCCCTGCTCGACCTGATCCAGGAGGGCAACGCGGGCTTGGTCCGCGCGGTCGAGAAGTTCGACTACACCAAGGGCTTCAAGTTCTCGACGTACGCGACGTGGTGGATCCGCCAAGCCATCACGCGGTCCATCGCCGACCAGTCCCGCACCATCCGCCTCCCCGTCCACCTCGTCGAGGAGCTCGGTCGGATCCGGCGCATCCAGCGGGAGTTCAACCGGGAGAACGGCCGGGAACCCGACCACGCGGAGATAGCCGCCGAGCTCGGCGCGACCGAGCAGCGCGTGAGCGACGTGTTGGACTGGGCCCGCGACCCGGTGAGCCTGAACATGTCCGTGGACGACGAGGGCGAGACGCAGTTCGGCGACCTCCTGGAGGACACCTCGGCGATCTCCCCAGAGCAGTCCGTCCTCTCCCTGCTGCGCAGCGAGGAGTTGGAGGACCTGCTGGGCAAGCTCGACCAGCGCACGGCGTCGATCATCAAGATGCGGTACGGCATCGACGACGGCCGGGAGCGGACCCTGACGGAGGTCGGCAAGCAGCACGGCCTGACCCGCGAGCGGATCCGCCAGATCGAGAAGCACGCCTTGCTGGAGCTGAAGCGCATGGCGCGCGACACGGGCTTCGACGCAGTGGCTTGATCGACGCAGTGGCCTGACGGGCCCGGGCCCCTCGGGCCCGCACCCGACCGGTACCAGCCCCCGGTGCCGCCCCCCTCCAGGCGCCGGGGGCGTCCCCGGCCGCCCGCCGCCCCCCCTACCCGGCAGCCGCCGTCCCGGTCGCGGCCCGCGCGCCCGCCGCCGCCCCCGCGCCCGCCGCCAGCCGCCCGGCCAGGCCGCGGGCCGCCTCGGCCAGGAGCTCCGGGGCGTGCACCGCGAACGGCAGTCCGGTCAGCGCCAACCGGGCCGCGAGCCACTCGGGCGACTCCCCGGTCTCGAACCGCACCAGGCAGCGCGGCCGCCCGCCGGCCCCCGCGGCCCCGTCCGTGCCCCCCTCCACCGGTACGGCGTGCCGCTGCAGCCAGCCGGGCAGCTCCCCGGCCGCCACGGCGAAGCCGACCTCCACCGCGTACGTCTGCCGACCGTGCAGCCCCCGGCGGACGAACTCCACGGCGTCCATCGGCAGCTCGCGCGGGGCGAACCGGGCGCCGGTCGCGAAGGGCTCCGCCACCCGGTCCACGCGGAAGGTCCGCCAGTCCTCCCGGTCCATGTCGTAGGCCACCAGGTACCACCGGCTGCCCGTGCTCACCAGCCGGTACGGCTCGACCAGCCGCCGCGTGCCGGCCCCGTCCCGCGCCCGGTACGCGAACCGCAGCCGCTCCCGCCCGGCCACCGCCGAGGCCATCGTCGTCAGCGTGTGCGGGTCCACGGTGGCCCCGTCGCCGCGGGTCACCGCGCTCGTGGCCGACTGGAGCGCGCCCACCCGGTGCCGCAGCCGACCCGGAAGCACCTGCTCCAGCTTGGCCAGCGCCCGTACGGAGGCCTCCTCGACGCCCTCGACGGCGTGCCCGGCCCCCGCCCGCAGCCCCACCGCGATCGCGACGGCCTCCTCGTCGTCCAACAGCAGCGGCGGCATCGCCGCCCCCGCCACCAGTCGGTACCCGCCCTCCGAGCCCAAGGTGGCCTCCACCGGATACCCGAGTTCCCGCAGCCGGTCGATGTCGCGGCGGATCGTGCGGGTGCTCACCCGCAACCGCTCCGCCAGTTCGCTGCCGGGCCACTCGCGCGGGGTCTGCAACAGGGACAGCAGGGTGAGGAGCCGTGCCGGGGTGTCGGTCATGGGACCCAGGCTGCCAGCAAAATAGGACACCATCTGACCTAGACGCGGTCTAGGTTTCTCTCCATGAGCAGCGAGACGACCCAGACATCGCCCGGAGGAAAGACCGGGCCCGCATCCGGGGAGCGGAATTCCGCCCTCGCCGAGGCAGAGGCGCCGGCATCCACCCCCGCAGCCGCACCCGTCTCACCCGCCCCGGACGCCCCCGCCGACCGCCGCCGCTGGCTGGCGCTCGCCATCGTGATGACCGCGGCCTTCATGGACCTGGTCGACGTCACGATCGTCAACATCGCGATACCGAGCATGCGCGGTGACTTCGGCGCCTCGACCAGCGCCATCCAGTGGATCACCGCCGGCTACGCGCTCGCCTTCGCGGCCGGTCTGATCACCGGCGGCCGCCTCGGCGACATCTACGGCCGCAAGCGGCTCTTCCTCATCGGTATCGCCGGCTTCACCGTCGCTTCGCTGCTCTGCGGCATCGCCCCCGACCCCGACGTGCTCGTCGCCGCCCGCATCCTCCAGGGCGGCATGGCGGCCATGATGGTCCCGCAGGTACTGGCGATCATCCACGTCACCTTCCCGCCCCACGAGCGCGGCAAGGTCTTCGGCATGTTCGGCGCGATCGTCGGCCTCGGCGCCGTCTCCGGCCCGCTGCTGGGCGCCCTGCTGACCCAGTGGAACCTCTTCGGCCTCGAATGGCGCCCGATCTTCCTGATCAACCTGCCCGTCGGAATCGCCGGCGTGCTGCTCGGCCGGGCCTTCATCACCGAGTCCAAGGCCCCCACGGCCCTGCGCCTCGACCTGGTGGGCGTCGTCCTCGCCACCCTCGGCCTGGTCATGCTGATCTTCCCGCTGACCCACGGCCGGGAGAACGACTGGCCGCTGTGGGGCTTCGTCTCCATGGCCCTGGTGCCCTTCGTCTTCGTCGCGTTCATCGCGTACGAGAAGCACAAGATCCGCAAGGACGGCTCGCCACTGGTCGAGCTCTCCCTCTTCAAGATCAAGAGCTTTGCGGGCGGTATCGCCGTCCAGCTGACCTTCGGCCTCGCGACCGGCATCTTCTTCCTGGTCTGGACGCTGTACATGCAGATGGGCCTCGGTTGGAGCGCCCTGCGGGCCGGCCTCACCGGCGTTCCGTTCTCCATCGCCGTCTCGGTCGCCGCCGGCATGTCGGTGCAGAAGCTCGTCCCCCGCTTCGGCCGCAAGGTGCTCCAGGCGGGTGCGCTGACCATGGCCGCGGGCATCCTGCTCTACATCTGGGAAGCGCAGCACTTCGGCATGGAGATCACCTCCTGGCAGATGGCCGCCCCGCTGGTCGTCATGGGCCTCGGAATGGGCCTGATCGTCGCCCCGCTCACCGACACGGTGCTGTCCCAGGTGCCGCGCGAGCACGCCGGCTCCGCCTCCGGGCTGATCAACACCACCGGCCAGATGGGCAACGCGCTGGGCCTCGGCCTGACCTCGGTGGTCTTCTTCGGGCAGATGGACGACGACTCCGTCTTCGGGCCGCCGTACGTGGAGGCGTTCCGCGGGGCGCTGTGGTGGATCGTGGCCGTACTGGTGGTGATCTTCGCAGTGATGTTCATGCTGCCGCGCACGTCGGTGTCGCCGGAGCAGCGCGAGGGCGCCGTCGAGCAGGCCCCGGAGAAGGTTCCGGCCGCGTAGCCGGTCCGTAGCGGCCCCTTGCGCACGGGCACGTCCGCTCCTTCGGGCGGACGTGCCCGTTCCTTTTGATTCCGGGCATAACGGGCGTACGGTGAGGGAGATTCCAAGGGAGCCGTGCCCGAATGATCCTCACCGTCACCCCGAACCCCTCCCTCGACCGGACGTACGAGGTCCCCGCGCTGGAGCGGGGCGCCGTGCTGCGCGCGGCCGCCGACCGGCTCGACCCGGGCGGCAAGGGGGTCAACGTCTCGCGCGCCGCAGCCGCCGCGGGCGTCCGGACGACGGCGGTGCTGCCGCTCGGCGGCCCGGCCGGCACCCTGCTCGCCGAACTCCTGGCCGCCGAGGGCGTCGACGTCACCGCCGTCTCGATCCTCGGGCGGACCCGCTCCAACGTCTCGCTCGTCGAACCGGACGGCACCCTCACCAAGGTCAACGCCCCCGGCCCGGTCCTCACCCCGGCGGAATCCGCGCTCCTGCTGGACACCGTCCGCACCTGCGCGGGCAACCCCGACTGGATCGCGGCCTGCGGGAGCCTGCCGCCCGGCCTGCCGCCGAACTGGTACGCCGAACTGGTCGCCCGGGCCCGTACGACGGGCGCGCGGGTCGCCCTGGACACCTCCGGCCCGGCCCTGGCGGAGGCGCTGCCCGCCCGCCCGGACGTGGTCAAGCCGAACGCGGCCGAGCTCGCGGAAGCGGTGGGCCGCCCCCTGTTCACCCTGGGCGATGTGGCGGCCGCGGCGGAGGAGCTGCGCTCCCGGGGAGCGGGCGCCGTCCTGGCCTCGCTCGGCGCGGACGGGCAGCTACTGGCCTCGGCCCACGGGATCCTGCACGGCTCCGCCCCCGTGGCGGCCGTCCGCAGCAACGCGGGCGCGGGCGATGCCGCCCTGGCCGGCTTCCTCGCCGCCGGTGGCAGCGGTCCGGAGGCCCTCGCCTCCGCCCTGGCCCACGGCGCGGCCGCCGTCCGCCTCCCGGGCAGCGCCATGCCGACCCCCGCGGACCTGCGCCCCGAGGCCGTCCGCATCACGCCGCGGCCGCTCCTGGACCGGTACCTGACCGAGCCGGCCGTACCGGGCCGTGCCACGGTGCGGCTCGAACCGCCGGCCGGGCCGGTGGACCCGACGGGCCCGATCGAGCCGACCGCCGTCTGACGGCTGCGCCTCAGCCGTGCGCGCGGACCTCCATCGCACCGCGTGCCGCGGCCTCCGTCTCGTACACCTCGCACATGTGGCGCCCGTCCGGCGTCGCCGTGTGCTCGACCTCCCACAGGCTCGTCTCGCTGCCGTCCAGCAGGACGAACGCGTGCTCGTACAGCCGGAACCCGGCGTCCCGCCCGTCTGCCAGGCACTGCAGGGTGCCGAACGCCTGCGTGATCCGGTGCGCGTACGCCGACTTCAGCAGCAGCGCCGTCCGCTCCCCGGGCCGGTCCGGGTTCTCGGCGCGCCGCAGGACCCGTCGGGCGTGGTCGGCCGACTGCTCCACCGCGTACTCCCGGTACCGCTGCGCCGCGGTCGGGGCGGTGAGCAGGGCGCTCAGCGCGGCCGCGTCCCGGTCCGCGGCCTCCGGCTCCTCCTCCGGGTCGAACGCCGAGGGGTCGAAGGCCTCCTCCTCCGGGGTCTCGCCGAACAGCCGGGCCACGGCCAGGCGGGCCTCGACGCGGCTCGTGAAGACCTCGTGCCGTATGGTCCGGTCGCCCTCGTGCCGGTACACCAGCTCCCACAGGGACGCCGAACCGCCGTCGGAGAGCAGGTAGGTGTGCCGGTGGGTCTCCCGCCACCGCCCCGCCGCCGGGCTGTGGCTCGTGGTGTACAGCGAAGAACTGTGGGCGAGCGCCGTCCCGAGGCGCTCGACCAACCGGTCCGGCAGGTCATAGGAGTTGAGGGCGCGGCCCAGGAGTCGCTCGAGGTGCGCCTCGGTTGTCTCGTACGGATCGCTCAAGGTGGGTCTCCAGGCCGTCGCAGCATGTGACTTCGCGGAAGCTCAACGTAGCCCCTGGCTCTGACATCACGTCCGGGGTTCGGTAAAACGTCCGGGAAGCAACGGGGGTTCCCGCCACCCCTTCAGGTCAACTCGTGGCGGAATCCTCAGGGTTCGCCCGGGTCTGTCCAGGAGTGCGGGACCATGGGCGGTATGGCTACGAAAACAGTGGGCGTCCCCCGCCAGCAGGGGCGGCCCAGCACTCGACACGAGGGCGAACCGGCCGCTGTGCCAAGGACGTTGGCCTGGCTGCTGGTCCTCACCGGGGCCGCCGGGGTGCTGGCCTCATGGGTGATCACCCTCGACAAGTTCCTCCTGCTCCAGGACCCGGACTTCAAGCCGGCCTGCAGTCTCAACCCGGTGGTCTCCTGCGGCAGCGTCATGCAGAGCGAGCAGGCGGAGGTCTTCGGCTTCCCCAATCCCATGCTGGGGCTGGTCGCGTTCGGGGCCGTGGTGTGCGCCGGCGTGGGGGTGCTGGCGGGCGCCCGGCAGCGGAGCTGGTTCTGGCTGGGACTGAACGCCGGCACGGCCTTCGGCGTCGGCTTCTGCACCTGGCTGATGACCCAGTCCCTCTACGAGATCAACGCGCTGTGCTTGTGGTGCTGTCTGACCTGGGTGGCGACGCTCGTGATGTTCTGGGCGGTCACCGCGCTCAACGTCCGCACCGGGGCGCTGCCCGCGCCCGGGCCGGTGAAGGGCTTCCTCACCGAGTTCGGCTGGGTGCCGCCCGTCCTGCACACCGGCGTGATCGGGATGCTGGTCCTGACCCGGTGGTGGGAGTTCTGGACGAGCTGACGGCGGCCGGGCGTGCACGAGGGCCCCGGCAGCTGGACGCTGCCGGGGCCCTCGTCACATCGCTCCACGGGCGCAGGCCCGGACCGCAGTGGGCAAGGGGGAGCGGAGATCAGCTGCCGATGGAGGCGTTGCCCGAGAGGATCGGGATGTTGTCCAGGATGTGCGACAGCGCCTCGTCGCCCTTGGCCTGGGTGGAGTTCTCGACGCACTGCTGGTTCATCGGGTTGGACAGGAGGTTGACGTCCTGGACGCCGATCTGCAGCGCGGCGAGGACGTTCTGGAGGTTGACCTTCGCGGGCAGGCCGATGCAGGGCTTGTTGAGGGTGCCCTGGACCAGGCTGAGCTGCGGGCTCATGTCGCCGGCCGTCTTCTGGTTGCCGTAGATCTGCTGGGAGCCGTTGCCGTTGACGGTGTTGATCCCGTTGTCGTTGCCAATGGCCATGGCCGGAGCGGCAAGAGCAGCGCCCGCACCGACGGCGGCGGCGGTGACCGCGGCAGCAGTCATGATCTTCTTGAGCATGATTGGTCCTTTTGTCGCACGAGTGCCCGCTAGTGGAGCGCCCTGGTCAACTGCCCTTCGGCCCGTTGGTTCCGTGGCTTCACTCGAACGGCCCGCGCCCGCAGGGGGATTCCCCGGCCCGGGTGAGTCCGCCCCGGACGCGTGCACGAAGCCCGTACGCGGCCCGGAGCAACTGCCGTGCGGGGACTGGTCCTGCGTTCGGACGGGCTCCGGTTGCGCTCCGTGCAGGCTGTCGCGACGGTGGGCAATGAAGCGGATCGCTCGGGTCCGTTTCTATGCGACCAGCAAAGGAACCCCCATGCACCGCTCCACGCCGTCCCGTCTCCGCGCCCGCATCCTCGTCCCCCCGGCCCTCGTCGCCGTCATACTCACCGGGGCGGTCGCCCCCGCCGTCGCCGCGGACGGTGAGACCGCCGCGTCCTTGCGCACACGAGTGGCAGCGGCCCAGCAGAAGGTGGAGCAGCGCCGGGCCGCGGCACCGGCCGGTCCGATCGACGACCTGCTCACGGGCATCTCCGCGACGCTGGAAGGCCTCCTGCAGAGGCTGCAGGGACTTCTGCCGGGAATCACGCTTCCGCCGATCCGGCTCCCGGCGCTCCCCGCCGTGCCCGCTGCGCCCGCTGTGCCGGCCGTGCCCGCCGTTCCCCCCGTCCCGGAGTTGCCGGTCACGATCCCGGGCGTGCCCGTCACCGTCCCGCCGGCGGACAGTGCGCCGGTGGCCCCCGGGATTCCCGAGATCCCGGACATCCCCGAGATCCCCGAGATCCCCGAGGTCCCGGACGTGCCCGCGCTCCCGTAGCGTGGCAGGCCGCCACGGGGCGGTCGGCCGAACACCAGGTGTGGGCAAGGCGATTGGGCTGAACAGGTTTGATCGCGTGCAGGCCGTGTCCGTCGGGCGGTCCGGACCGTTCTCTCGGTGTGAGCCCCGGTCGGGGCAGAACATCGAACAGAAGGTGCACTTCCCATGAACTCTGCCAAGAAGGCCGCCCTGGTCCTGGCCTCCGCCGGTCTCGCCGCAGCCGGCGCCACGGGAACCGCGTTTGCCGACGCCACGGCCGAGGGTGCGGCCGTGGGCTCCCCCGGTGTCCTCTCGGGCAACGTCGTGCAGGTGCCGGTCCACGTCCCGGTCAACGTCTGCGGCAACACCATCAACATCATCGCCCTGCTGAACCCGGCGTTCGGCAACACCTGCGTCAACGCCTGAGCCTGACGCTGCGTCGACGGCACGTCCGACCGTGGGCGCCACCGGCCCCCCCCGTTGCCCCCCCCGGTGATCCCGTCCGGCTCCCGACAGGTCAGGAATGGGTTCCGCCGCCGGTG
>NZ_JBHWJJ010000143.1:0-20902 GCF_042732005.1 Streptomyces sp. NPDC059851
GGCCGAACACCCCGCCGTCGCCCGGGCCGTCGTCCTCGCGCAGGACGACCGGCTCGTGGGCTACGTCGTCCCGCGCCAGGAGTCGGCCCGGGACAGCGGCTTCGAAGCGGACCACGTGGACGAGTGGCGGGACATCTACGACGCCCTGCCCATCGTTCCTGAGGAAGCCGCCTTCGGCCACAACTTCGTCGGCTGGAACAGCAGTTACGACGGGAGCCCGATCCCCGTCGAGCAGATGCGGGAGTGGCGGGACGCCACCGTGGCACGCATCCTGGCCCTGCGCCCGCGCCAGGTGCTGGAGGTCGGCGTCGGCACCGGCCTGCTCCTCTCGCAGATCGCACCGCAGTGCGAGGCCTACTGGGCGACGGACTTCTCCGCCACGGCGATCGATGCGCTGGCTGCCCGAGTGGCGCGGGAGGAACGGCTGGCCGAGCGCGTGGTGTTGCAGACCCGTCCGGCGCACGACACCGACGGGCTGCCGGTCGGCCGGTTCGACACCATCGTGCTGAACTCGGTGGTGCAGTACTTCCCGTCCGCCGAGTACCTCGCGGACGTGATCGAGCGGCTGATGCGGCTGCTCGCCCCCGGCGGCGCGCTCTTCGTAGGCGACGTCCGCAACCTGAGGCTGCTGCGCCCCCTGGCCACGGCCGTGCAGCTGCACCGCGCCGACACCGGCGCCGACCTTCCCTCGGTGCGCCGTGCCGTGGAACAGGCCCTGCTGGTGGAGAAGGAACTGCTGGTCGACCCGGACTTCTTCGCCGTCCTGCGCGAGGGCGGCACCGTCGATGCGGTGACCGTGGAGGTCAAGCGCGGTCGGCACCACAACGAGCTCACCCGCTACCGCTACGACGTCACGCTGCACAAGCAGCCGGCCGTTCCGACGGCACCGGCCGCGCCGCAGGAGCTGACGTGGGGCCGGGACGTCACCGACCTCGTGGGACTGCGCGAGCTGCTCACCCGGCGCGGCCCGGTCCCGGTGCGCATCGTCGGGGTGCCGAACCGGCGCGTCGCCCGCGAGGCAGCGCTGGCCCGTGCGGTGCAGAACGGGGACGGCACGCTCGCCGAACTGCTGGACCGGCTCCACGGCCCGGACAACGTCGACGTGCCCGACCCGGAGGACCTGCACGCGCTCGGCGACGAACTCGGCCGCCGAGTGGACGTCACCTGGTCGGCCGGCGCGCCCGACGCCCTGGACGTCGCCATCGGGGGCGTACCGGGAGACGCCCGCGTCGAGGCCTACCGACCGGTGCGGCCGTCCGGCACCGCACTGTCCTCGCTCACCAACCGCCCGACCGGAAGCCGCGCCACGGGCACCCTCGTCGGTGAGCTCCGCGACCGGCTGCGCGACCGCCTGCCCGACCACCTCGTGCCGTCGGCCTTCGTCGTCCTGGACGCATTGCCGTTGACCGCCAGCGGCAAGCTCGACCGCCGCGCACTGCCCGCCCCCGACCTGGGCACGGCCACGACCGGGCGGGCGCCGCGCACCCCGCAGGAACAACTGCTCGCCGAACTCTTCGCCGACGTGCTCGGGCTGCCCGGGGTCGGCGTCGAGGACAGCTTCTTCGACCTCGGCGGTCATTCCCTGCTGGCGACCCGCCTGGCCTCCCGGGTCCGTGCGACGTTCGGCGCGGAGCTGGAGGTCCGCGCGCTCTTCGAGCACCCGACCGTGGCCGCCCTGGCGGCCCGCCTCGACGGCTCGGTCACGGAGCGGCCCGCGCTCACCGCCCGTCCGCGCCCCATGGGGGCACCCCCGGCCGAAGGCTGGGGGAGGATCCCGCTGTCCTTCGCCCAGCAACGCCTGTGGTTCCTGCACCGCATGGACGGTCCGAGCGCCACCTACAACATGCCGCTCGCCCTGCGCCTGGACGGTGAACTCCACCGGGCGGCGCTACACGCCGCGATCGCCGACGTGATCGCCCGGCACGAGAGCCTGCGGACGGTCCTGCGCGAGGCGGACGGCGTGCCGTACCAGCTCGTGTTGAGCACGGACGAGGCCCGCCCCGGGCTCCCGGTCATCGAGCTCGATGACGAACGGCTGCCCGGCCGGCTGGCGGAGGGGGCCCAGCGCGGCTTCGACCTGGCCGCCGAGCCGCCGGTCCGCGCGGAGCTCTTCGCGCTCGCCCCCGACCGACACGTGCTGCTGCTCGTGGTGCACCACATCGCGGCCGACGGCTGGTCGATGGGCCCGCTCTCGCGCGACCTGGCCACGGCCTACGCGGCCCGCTGCCGGGGCGGGGAGCCCCAGTGGTCCCCGTTGCCGGTGCAGTACGCCGACTACACGCGGTGGCAACGCGATCTGCTGGGCGACGCCGCCGACCCGGAGAGCCTGTTCGCCCGGCAACTCGCTTACTGGAGCGAGGAGCTGGCCGGGCTGCCGCAGCAGCTGGAACTGCCCGCGGACCGGCCACGGCCGGCGGTGGCCACCCAGCGGGGCGGCCGGCTGGACGTCCGGCTGGATGCCGAGCTGCACCGGGCGCTGCGGGACCTCGCCACTGCGCGCGGCGCCAGTACGTTCATGGTGCTCCAGGCCGGACTCGCCGCGCTGCTGACCCGGCTCGGCGCCGGCACCGACATCCCGATCGGCAGCCCCATCGCAGGGCGCACCGACCAGGCCCTGGACGACCTCGTCGGGTTCATGGTCAACACGCTGGTGCTGCGCACCGACACGAGCGGCGACCCCGGCTTCTCCGAACTGGTAGGCCGGGTGCGGCAGAAGGCGCTGTCCGCGTACGCCCACCAGGACGTACCGTTCGAGTACCTGGTCGAGGTGGTCAACCCGGCCCGATCACTGTCGCACCACCCGCTGTTCCAGATCATGTTGGCCCTGCAGAACGCGCCGTCGGGCGAGTTCACGCTGCCGGGGCTGGTGACCGGCTACCTTGAGGCGCCGACCGGCACCGCACGGGTCGACCTGACGTTCAGCCTGGCCGAGCAGTACCGCGCGGACGGCAGCCCCGACGGGATGGTCGGCGCGGTGGAGTACGCCACCGACCTGTTCGACGCGGCCACCGTGGAAGTGTTGTTCGCCCGCTGGGCGCGGCTCCTGCGCGCGGTGGTCGCCGACCCCGACGGGCCGATCAGCCGGATCCCCATCTTGTCCGGTGAGGAACGCCACCGGCTGCTGTCCGAGTTCAACGACGCCGCCGCCGTGCTGCCCGATGCGGCGCTGCCGGAGCTGTTCGCGCGTCAGGTGCGCGCCACCCCCGATGCGGTGGCGGTCGTGGCGGGCGGGACGGAGCTGACCTACCGGGAACTGGACCTGCGGGCCAACCGCCTGGCGCGGGCGCTGATCCGCCAGGGCGTGGCACCGGAAACACCGGTCGCGGTGCTGCTGGACCGCTCGGCGGACCTGGTCGTGGCGCTCCTGGCGATCATCAAGGCGGGTGGCGCCTACGTGCCCCTCGACGCGCGGTTTCCGCAGTCCCGCATCGACCTGATCCTCCAGGAGGTCGGGGCGGCGCTGGTGCTCACCGAGGACGTGCTGACCGCACTGGTCCGGGCGGAGTCCGACTCGTCCGACCCTGGAGTCGTCTGCCACCCGGGGCAGTTGGCGTACGTGATGTACACCTCGGGTTCGACCGGGCGACCGAAGGGCGTGGCCGTCACGCACCGCGACGTAGTGGGCCTCGCGCTGACCCCCTGCTGGCACGACGGCGGACACGAGCGGGTGCTGCTGAACTCCCCGACCGCGTTCGACCTCTCGACGTACGAGCACTGGGTGCCGCTGCTCGGCGGCGGCCGGGTCGTCGTCGCACCGCCCGGTCGGCTCGACCTCGACCTGCTGCACCGGGCGGTCAGCGACCACCAGGTGACCGGGCTGTGGCTGACGGCCGGCCTGTTCCGACTGGTCGCCGAGGAGCGGCCGGGCCTGCTCGCGGGGGTCCGCGAGGTGTGGACCGGCGGTGACGTGGTGTCCCCGGCCGCCGTCGCCCGGGTGCTGGCCGCCTGCCCCGGCATCACGGTGGTCAACGGTTACGGGCCGACCGAGGCCACGACCTTGGCCACCTACCACCCGGTGCACACCCTCTCCGAGCAGGCCGCGAGCGTGCCGATCGGCCGGCCGATGGCGAACATGCGCGCCTACGTACTCGACGCCGCGCTACAGCCGGTGCCGCCGGGCGTGGTCGGCGAGCTGTACCTCGCGGGGGTGGGCGTGGCCCGGGGCTACGTCGGCCGGCCGGGCCTGACGGCAGAGCGGTTCACCGCCGACCCGTACGGGCCGGCCGGGGACCGGATGTACCGTACGGGCGACCTGGCGTGGTGGATGGCCGACGGCACCCTGGAGTTCGCCGGACGGGCCGACCACCAGGTCAAGCTGCGCGGCTTCAGGATCGAGCCCGGCGAGATCGAGGCGGTCCTCGCGAGTTGCCCGGGCGTCGCCCAGGCGGCCGTCGTCGCCCGCGAGGAGCAGCCCGGCGACAAGCGGCTCGTCGCCTACCTGGTGCCCGCTCCCGGGGGTGCGCCCGAGGCGGGCGAGCTGTCCGACCGGCTGCGCCGCGAACTGCCCGAGTACATGGTGCCGTCGGCGTACGTCACCCTGGACGTGCTGCCGCTGACCGGCAACGGCAAGCTGGACCGGGCCGCCCTGCCGGCCCCCGACTACGGTGCGCCGGGCGACGGGCGCGGCCCCCGGACGCCGCAGGAACAGTTGCTGTGCGACCTGTTCGCCGAGGTCCTCGGTCGGGAACAGGTGCGCATCGACGACAGCTTCTTCGATCTGGGCGGGCACTCGCTGCTGGCCGCCCGCCTGGTCTCCCGCGTCCGCGAAACCCTCGGCGTCGAGGTGGGCCTGCGCACGCTGTTCGAAGCGCCGACCGTCGCCGGGCTCACCGAACGCCTGGTCATGAACGATCCCGACGACGCATTGGACGTGGTGCTGCCGCTCCGCTCCACCGGGGACCGCACACCGTTGTTCTGCATCCACCCCGGCGGCGGCATCAGTTGGTCGTACAGCGGGCTCCTGAACCACGTCCGACCCGACTACCCGGTCTACGCGATCCAGGCCCGCGGCCTCGGCCGGCCCGAACCCCTGGCGACGTCGTTCGAGGAGATGGCGGCCGACTACGCCGACCAGATCCAGAAGATCCAGTCCGAGGGCCCGTACCTGCTGCTCGGCTGGTCCGCCGGCGGGCTGATCGCCCACGCCATCGCCTGCGAACTGCAGGCGCGTGGCGAGAGGACCGCGCTGCTGGCGATCCTCGACGCCTACCCGGTGAAGGACGTGCAGTTCGAGGAGATGCCCGTGCCCACCGAGCGGGACGTGCTCGTCGGCGTACTCGACTGCGACCCGGACGAGCTGGGCGACGGGCCGCTGACCTACGGCGACGTCGCCGCGGTCCTGCGGGAACGGGGCAGCGCGTTGGCCGGCCTGACGGAGCGGCAGCTGGAAGTCATCGTCCACATCATGATCAACAACGCGAAGCTGGCGGTCGACTTCGTCCCCGGCAGGTTCGACGGGGACCTGCTGCTGTTCAACTCCACCATCGACCGCGGCAAGGACGACGCCGGGCCCGGCACCTGGCGCCCGTACATCGCGGGCCGGATCGAATCGCACGACATCACCACCCGGCACGACCGGATGACCCAAGCCGGCTCGCTGGCCCAGATCGGACCGGTCCTGGCCGCCAAGCTCGCCGAGGCCACCGGTGACACCCCCCACCACAACCAGGAGGACTGATTCCCATGACCAACCCGTTCGAGGACCAGGACGGTACCTTCCTCGTGCTCGTCAACGAGGAGGCGCAGCACTCGCTGTGGCCGCAGTTCGCGGACGTCCCCGCCGGCTGGACCGTCGCCCACGGCCCCGACGGCCACGCCGCCTGCCTGGAGTACGTCGAGCAGGCCTGGACCGACATGCGGCCCAAGAGCCTCGTCGACGCCATGGACGGCCAGAGGTAGCGCGGCCGACGTGACCTCCACCGACACCCTGGACGGGGCCCGCGGCACCGCGGACCCCGTCCGGCCCGGCGACCTCGCCGCGGCGCTGCACACGCCCGAGTCCCGCCGGGACCCGTACCCGTTCTACGCCCGCATGCGGCGCGAGAGCCCGGTCCACCGCAGCGCCCAGGGCATCTGGTACCTCACCCGGTACGCCCACGTCGAGGTGGCCCTGGGCGACCTGCGGTTGTCCAACGACCGGGACCGGATGACCCGCGCCTACGGCGCGCTCGGCGGCGACCTGAAGGCCTTCAGCCGGATCACCGACCGGCTCGGCCGGGTGATGACCAACACCGACCCGCCGGGCCACGCCCGGCTCCGCAAGCTGGTGAACCGCGCCTTCACCGCCCGGCGGGTCGAAGCCCTGCGCGACCGCGTCCAGCGGACCGTCGACCGGCTCGTCGACGAGGCCGTCGCCGCCGGGTCGACCACGGACCTGATCGAGGCGGTCGCCTCACCGCTGCCGCTGGCCGTCATCTGCGAGCTCTTCGGCATCCCGCCCGAGGACCGCCCGCAGGTCAAGGCCTGGTTCCGCCGCCTCGGCCGGCTGACCGAGGACATCGACAAGTCCGAGGTGGCGATCGAGCAGTACGAGGAGTACCTCGCCCGGCTCGTCCGCCGGCGCCGGACCGACCCCGGCGACGACCTGATCAGCGCCCTGGTCACGGTGCAGGCCCAGGACGACCGGCTCACCGACTCCGAACTGCTGTCCACCTGCTTCGTCCTGATCACCGCGGGCGACGAGACCACCACCCACCTCATCGGCAACAGCGTGCTGGCCCTGCTCCGCCACCCCGAGCAGCTGACCCGGCTGCGCGAGGACCCCGCGCTGATCCGCACGGCCGTCGATGAACTGGCCCGCTACGACACGCCGACCCAGGCGATCGTCCGGGTCGTCGCCGAGGACGTCGAGATCGGCGGGCGGACGCTGCGCGAGGGCGAGCTGGTGTACCTGTTCCTCGCCGCGACCAACCGTGATCCCGAGCGCTTCGAGGACCCCGACCGGCTCGACCTGTCCCGCCCCGGCAACCGGCACCTCAGTTTCGGCAACGGCCCGCACTTCTGCCTCGGCGGTCCGCTGGCCAAGCTCCAGGCGGAGGTGGCCGTCGGCACGCTGGTCCGCCGGCTGCCGCACCTGCGGCTGGCCGACGGGGCGGCCCTCGAATGGCGGCCCAACCCCCTGCAACGGCGGCTGACCGCCCTCCCGGTCAGCTACTGACACGTGAACGATGACGAAGGAGATCTGACCATGGCCCGAGAGTTCGAGGTCCGCCGGGAGCAGGACCTGCCCGCCACGCCCGAGCAGGTCTGGAAGGCGGTCGCCACCGGCGCCGGCAACCTCGGCTGGCTGTACCCGATGGAGGTCGAGCCGCGCGTCGGCGGCAAGGTCACCCGGGGCAACGGCACCGTCGTGGCGTGGGAGCCGCCGCACCACTTCGCCGTGCGCGTGTCCACGGACGACGGGTTCTCCAACACGCTCACCTACCGGATCGAGCCGGTCGACGGGGGAACGAGCCACCTGCGCATGGGGATCCACTGGGTGCACACGGGAGTCGTCGACGACTACTGGGACACCAAGGCGTACATGGCGGAGAAGCACGTCGACTTCTACCAGCACGGCCTCGCCGAGTACCTGGAGCACTTCGCGGGCCGCCCGGCCGTCTACGTCAAGGCCGGCCGCGACGAGCACACCAGCGACCCCACCGACTTCGCCGATCTGCGCCGGCGCCTCGGCCTCCCTGACGACGCGGCGGTCGGCGACCGGCTGTCACTCGCCCTCCCGGGTGCGGACGGCGGCCGGGAGGTGGTGGTCGTGGACTGGCTGAGCGCCGACTTCGTCGGCCTGCGCGGCCCGGACGCGCTGTACCGCCTGTTCAACGGCAGCTCCTGGAACGGACCGATCTGGCTCGGCCACCACCTGTTCGCCGAGGACGCGGACGAACAGCAGGCCACCAAGGCGTGGAACGCCTGGCTCAACAGCGCCTGACCGTCCCGCGTCACGACCGACAACCGAAGGACCCCTGGTGGAAACACTGCTCTACGCGGCCGAACTCGTCGAGGAAGACGGCACCTACACGCTCGTCGTGCAGGACGTGGTGCGGGACACGGTCCAAGTCACCCCGGTCCCCAAATCGGCGGTGGACAAGCTCCCGACCTTCCTGACGGTGCTCAGCTCCAAGCTCAACTCCGCACCGGGGCGCAGGCGCCAGTAGAACGCCCGGCCCCGGATTGGGGCCGGTGCCGTCCGACCGCAATGGCATGCGAACGGCGCCGGCCCCTCCGTCTTGGTTACGTGGTCCCCGTCATGCTGGCGAACACGACGACGTTGCTGTCGTAGTAGTTCTTCTTCGGGTCGAAGTCGCCGCCACAGGTGACCAGTCGGAGGCCCGCGTGGTCGAGGTTCTTGTAGACCTCCAGCGTGGGGAACTTGGCCTTGGGGTACTCGGCGACCCGGTTCACCGTGAACGTGACCGTCTTGTTGTCCCGCCGGGTCACCTTGATGGTGTCACCGGCCTTCATCGTCTTCAGTTTCTCGAACACGGCCGGCGCGCCGTTCCACGTGACATGGCCTGCGATCACCGCCGGCCCTTGGGAGCCGGGGGTCGGCCCCGGCTCGTACCAGCCTGCCAGCCCGGGGTCCTTCGGGGTCTCCATCGCTCCCTCGGGGTTCAGCCGCAGCGTCTCCAGGGAACTGGAAACACCGAGGGACGGAATCGTGATCTTCTGGGGCTCCGACCGGGCGAGGGCGGGCTCGGCCCGGCCCGTACCGCTCTGCGCCCCGCCTCCGGACGACGTGTCGTGGCCGCCGGTGGACGACTCCCCCTGAGGAGCGTTCGGGGCGCCGCCGTCGGCCGGTGTCCCGCTCTGCGGGGCTTGCCCCCGAGGGGCGGGGGGCGCCCCCTCGTCCTGGCCGGCGCACCCCGCGAGGAGCATCATGGCCAGGGCGGCGGCCGCGAGGGGGCCCGTTGTCCGGCGGCGGAGCCGCGCGGCGGACACCGCAGGTGCGCAGACGTGGGTGGTCTTCACGCGGCGTCCCCCGGTGTCTGCGTACGGCCGGGGCCTCCAGCGGCCCGCTTCCGCCCGACGGCGATCCCGCCCGCCGTTGCCGCGTACAGGACGGCTGCTGCCCCGGCCACCGTGGCGATCGCCAGCGCCGGGCTCTGCGGAGAACCGCCGCCGGTTTCGATGCCGCCGACCGGAATGGACCCCACGGCCGCGCCCTTGACCTCTCCGCAGTTGGTCGGCGCCGTGGCCTCTTGGGGCAGCTTCGGGTCGAGCTCGCTCTTGCCGGCGCCCTCGAAGTCGTACTTGCCGTTCTTGTTGCGGTCGATGCCGTGCTGGACGACGTGCAGGTCCTTGATGTGGTCGACCACGTCCTGGCCGACGGTGATCGTCCGCTCGTAGACGACCTTGCCCTTCTTGTCGGCGACGGGCATGCGCTCCACGGCGAGACCGCTGGTCGGCTTGGTGTCCCCGGACGTGGTGAGCGAGATGTTGATGTCGCCGTAGTCGACGGTGGCCTCGGTGTTGTTGAGGATCCCGTCACGGTTGGTGTCGTCGCTGGCATCCGGGCAGTGGAAGTCGTGGCCCTTGGTCGAGCCGTGCAGATGCTGGGCCGACGGCTGTCCGGGCACCATGCCCGTGGACTCTATGCGCACGGTCAGCTGGTTGCCCTTGAGATTGAGCATGACGGTGCCTCGGGAACCGGAGTTGTTCAGCTGTGCCAGGTCGATCTGGTACGCCTTCCCACCCTCGGCGAGGGCCTGGCCTGGAAGGCCCAGCGCCAAGAAAGCGGCGGCGGGCACGGTGGCTAGGACCACGAGACGGCGGCCAGCGCGCTTGACTATCACGTTCACTCCTGTTCCATGGATTCCCGAGGGGGAACCGCAGATCGTACCGGGGGCGGAATAATCTCCCCAAGGTGTTCCGGCTGCTCCTTCGAGGCGGCAACACCACGGGATCGGGGCCTGTTGCGATGATTTGCCGGACGGCCGACCACCTGCGCCCCGGGCAATGAATACGCTTCGGAAGGAAATCGGGTCGCCCGCTGGTTACGCGACTTCTCGAATCGCGGTCGAAGGCGGTTCACCGGTCATCCAGATGCGTGACACCTCGTCCGCCAGCATCGGGAAACGGGCAGCCACGCAGAGCATCTCCGAAAGCACGAGGATCCCCCGCGCGGTGCACTTCGGGTCGCTGTTCCGATGCAACCAGACGACCGAATTGATCATGGGGCGACGCCCCAGGGGAAGGGCGGTTCGCCGGGCACCGGCCGCCGCCTCCAGGGCAGAGCATCCCCCGCCGAACGGCAGGGCTGCCGTTCGGCGGATTCCAGGGGGCACGACCGAGTCCCGCACGTGACGGAAGTGCACTTCCGGCGGGGCCTGCCCGTTCTCGAAGGTGTTCCGGAATCCGACGATGCGAATGCCCGAGGCCTGCGAGAAGAACTCGACGTAGAGCTCGATGGACAAGCCCCTCAGCTGGATGTTGACGGGAAGGTAACGCACCCTTCCCTCTCCGCGCCCCACTTTCCGGGGAAACCCCGGCGCCTCCGCGGCTCTCGACCGGATGGCAGAAACGAGGAGCCGGTATTCCTCCACCGAGGCGTCCTCCACGGAAAACGACACGGGGTTCAGTACGACGGCATCCGTCAGGTGGAGGAGCTGAGAACTCGTACTCCCCAAAGGACGCTCCATCGCAGCCGGTTCGATCCTGTTGCACTGGCGCACTACGACAACCACCGCCTTCGACATGACCCGATCGGCGACAGTTCGCCTCATCCGTGTCGCCGGGCCTGGTTCGGTCCAGTTCTTTGTAGTCGCTCGTACGGCGGAGGAGTGAATACTTGCCCTTTGGTGCTAAGAAATCGTCGAACGATTCCGCCCGACCGGAGCCGGTGCCGCGGCACACGAGCAGGGGGCGAGCCCCTTGTCCGGGCCCGCCCCCGCCGTCTTTCCCCCACTCAGAACTTCGCCGGCGTCACGCGGACCGTGGTGCTCGCCTCCACCCCGGATTCCAGGCCACGAGCGGTGTACGTGTGGAAGCCCGGGCTCGGGTTGTGGCCGCGGGTGTACGTGAACCGGCCGGTGTCGTCGGCCCGGAGGAAGGGGTTGAAAATCGGGTCCCCGTCGAAGGCCATCTGGATCTTCTCCCCCGGTTTGAAGTTGATGCCCTGGAAGGTGCAGTTCTCGAACCTGGCGAAACTCCCGCAGCCGGTGAGCACGGCCTTCCCTTGCGGGTGCCACGGCTTCGGCGGGGGCGTCGGCTTGATCACGGGACTCTTGGGACTTGGACTCCCCGGACCCGGACCCTTGGGGCCGGGATCCTTCGGCCCCGGGTTCTGCGGGCCGGCCGGCTTGGGATCGGGGCTTACCGGGACGGGGTCGCCCTCGACCTTGATCTGGCAGCCGGCCACAGCCAGGACGGCGGCCACGACGGCAGCGGCGGCGAGGTGTGCTCGTGTCATGGTCGCCACGGTCGCCCCCGCAGGGCGCCCGGGGCATCCGTACTGCCACTGAACCGACGTACCGATTCGGATTCGAGGGCCGGGTCCGGCGTCGACCCCTTTACCCGACCTCCCGGGCCGGGTCCGCCGCAGGATCCGCAGGGGTCAGGACGAAGGTGTGACCGGCGGGATCGCTGAGGAGGCGGAGGGAGCCGCCACTGTGCTTGGTACGGATGCCCGGGTCGGTGCTGGTGGCGAGCGGGAGGGCGCCCAGCGAAACGGCCTCCCGTTCGGCCTCGTCGAGGTCGAGGGCGGCCACTTCTATCCACAGGTGCGCCTGCTGTGAGTCCTCCGGCCGGGGCCAACTCGGCGGCGCGAAACCGGCGTCACGGCGGCACGCGATCCTGACTCCGGCCGCGCCCACCACGTCCACGTCGTCCGATGTGCGGCCCGGCCGGACCTCTCCGCCCAGCAGGTCGGCGTAGAACTGCGCCAGGGCCTTCGGGTCGGCGCAGTCGAGGGCGATCACGGGTGTCTTCTCCACGGTCATGCCGCGCGTCTACCCCCTGTGTCCGCCCGCACACGGACGGGTTACGAGCGCCTGCGCCGTGCAGTGCGGGCGCTACTGGAACGCGACCCCCACCTCATCTCCGGCCCGATCGGCGCGCAGCAGGCCCCACCCCGTGCGTCAGCCGCTCGCGCGGCGCAGGGGGATCTCGGCCCACACCTGCTTGCCGCCGCTGAGCGGCACCGAGCCCCAGGCCATCGCCGTCGCCTCGACGATGAGCAGCCCGCGTCCGCCGGTCGCTTCCCAGCTCACCGACACCGGTTTGACGGGGCTGCGCGGGGACGCGTCGTTCACGGCGATCCGCAGCCGGTCCGCCGACAGGGTCAGATCCATCCCCACCTCGCCCTGGGTGTGGGCGATGGCGTTGGTGACCAGCTCGGACACGACCAGCAGAACGGAGTCGAGTTCCTCCGCCACGCCCCAGGACCGCAGGGTGCGCGTGGTGAAGCGGCGTGCGTGCATGACCGCCTTGGGCAGTCGCCACACCGTCCAGTGGCTCCGCATCGGCCGGCCCTTCGTGCCGTCGTAGCGCAGCAACAGCAACGCCACATCGTCATCGCGACGGCCCACACCGAGGACCAGCTCGTCGGCCAGCCCTCCGGCGCCCACCGGATCTGCTGTGGCGAGCACGTCACACACTCTCCGCATGCCCTCCTCCAGGGGCAGCCTGGCGGACTCGACCAGGCCGTCCGTCAGCAGGACGAGCAGGGTGCCGGGGGCCAGCCCCGTCTCGGTCATGGGGAATTCGGCATCCGGGAGCACGCCCAGTGGAGGTCCGCCCTCGACCGCCATCTCCTCGGTGACCCCGTCCGGATGGCGCAGTATCGGCGGCAGATGGCCGGCCCGTACGGCCCGGGCAATGCCCTCCTCCATGTCGAGGTCCACGTACGCACAGGTGGCGAAGAGATCGGTCTCCATGCCCACGAGCAGACGGTTTGCCCGCGCGACCACCACGTCCGGCGGGTGGCCCTCCACCGCGTAGGCCCTGACCGCCGTACGCATCTGGCCCATGATGGTGGCGGCTGCCGCGCTGTGCCCCTGTACGTCCCCGATGACGAACGCCACATGGCCGTCACCGAGCGGAATGACGTCGTACCAGTCGCCGCCGACCTCCAGTCCCGCCGTCGCGGGCAGGTAACGGGCGACGGCGACCCCGCCCGGCAGCTCCGGGAGCTTGCGGGGCAGCAGACTGCGCTGGAGCATGGTGGCGAGTTCATGGCCGGCGTCCAGCGCGTGGGCGCGTACCAGGGCCTGCCCCGCCAACCCTGCGATCACGGTCAGCAGCGAGCGTTCCTCCGGTCCGAACCGGTGCTCCGCGTCCCACCCCACCAGACACACTCCCACCATCCTGCCTTCGGCAGGCAGCGGCAGCACCGCGAGACCACCGGGCCCGACACCGGAGAGGCCGGGCTCGAGAGCCGCGCCCGGCGGCCACAGGCTCATGTGCCCCCCGCGCAGCGCGCCCTGCAGCGAGGACAGCTCACCGAGCGACACGTCGGGCCACTCTGACCGCCATTCCGAGCGCCAGACCTCGGGCCAGGCATCGGGCTCAGGAGGGTCGAGGGCGGTGACGATGAGCCGCTCGGGCTCCAGTTCACCGACCGCGACCCGGGAGGCGCCGAGCGGCTCGCGCAGGGCGGCGACGACCAGTCGGCTGACCTCCCGGATGGTCGCCGCTCCCGCCAGCGTGGCCGACAGCCGCTGCACGAGGGAGACCTCGTCGGCGCTGGGGCGCAGGTAGGTGGCATCGGCCACCACGCCCAGGACGCGTTGCGGTATGCCGTCGGATCGCACCTCCACCCGGCAACGCATTCCCAGCCAGCGCAGTTCGCCGTTCGGACGGCGGATGCGGAAAGCCAACTGCTGTCCGGCGGCGGCCAGCCGGTCCGGCTCCACGATCGCCATCAGCGCGGGCATGTCGTCGGGGACGGCGCAGGCGAGCAAGGTCTCCACCTGCCCGTCGAACTGCTCGGGAGGCAGTCCGAGCAGTTCCAACACGTTCGCGTGGGCCTCCATGCGGCCGGTGCTCAGTTCCAGGATGAAGGCGCCCCCTTGGTGGGGCACCAGGGACTGCCCCAGGTGTGCCTGCGGGGTTCTGCGCCCGGTCAGCCGAGCGGCGACCGCTTCGAGCCCGGCAGCCACCTGATCTGCGTAGAGCTCCAGGAGGCTGCGGTCGTCAGCGCTGAAGCCGTCCCCGACGTCGCCGGCCACGATCAGGCACCCGAGCTCCTGATCGCCGTGTCCCAGGGGTAGCGCGCCCAGCGAGATCCTGGCAGGCGACTGGGGGTCACCGTCCCGGATCCGGGTGGGGAAGTGGTGGGGCTCGTCCTCGATGAAGGTGGCGAGTTCCTTGGGAGTCAGCCACAGCGGGCGGCCGGAGCGGAAGGCATTGGCGGCGGGCGAATGGCCGGCGACGGCGAGGATCGCGGGCAGTCCGTACAGGACGCTGCGGTTTCCCGTCAGCTCGGCCAGATGGAGCTCCTTGTCCTGCTCGGCGACCACGTAGACGGCGGCGAGCTCGGCCCCGCAGAACGCAAAGCGATGCCTGGTCACTGTCCGTATCGCCTCCTCAGCGGACGTTGCGCCCACCCACCTCCCTCCATGCTGTCGCGCCCGGGACCGTTCGGGCGACTCGGAAGGCGGGCTCGCTAGGGCCGCTGCCGCATACGCTGCGTGGCCGCGCGTCACGGCGCGACGGGGCGAGCGGATCGAGGAGGCGAGGAGGAAAGGGGGGAGGGAGCGCGAGGGCGGCTGACGATCCGGCCGGCGGGAGGTGGACTGCCGGCCGGATGTCGCACGGCGGACCCGCGACCGGGGTGTCAGGGGCGGAGGGCGGCCATCACTTCGCCGGTCGTCACCACCCGGGCGAAGCCGCCGCCGTGCAGGGAGACGGCAGTGGAGCGGGTCAGTTCGTCGGCCGTCAGGCGCCAGCCGTTCGGGCCGGTCAGGTCGAAGGTGTGGGTGGCGTCGAGGGCGACCAGCACGTCGTAGCCGAGGTTGCCGCCCATGCGGGCGGTGGTCTCCACGCACATGTTGGTCTGGATGCCGATCAGCACGACCTGGGTGATACCCGCCGCCTTGAACCATTCGTCGAGGTCGGGGGTTCCGTAGAACGCCGAGTTCACGGACTTGGTGACGAGCAGTTCCGGCCCGCGGCCCTTGCCGCGCCTGTCCTCGACGTACTCCTTGAAGTCGTTCCCCCCGCACCCGGTCCGCAGCGGCGAGCCGGGCGCGGTCGAGTCGTGTCGTACGAAAACGACCGGTCGGTCCGTGTCCTGCCAGGCCGCGATGAGCGAGGCGATGTTCGCGTCGGCGGCCGGGTTGTTGCGCGGTCCCCAGAACTCCGACTCGTCGAAGCCCTTCTGTACGTCCACGACGACCAGCGCCGCGTTCTCCGTGATCTCCATGCCTTTGATCCTGCCCCGCCCGTCGGGCCCGGTCACAGCACGCGAAAAGACGGCGATCGATGGATTACTGCCAGGACGACTAGACTGCCGGAATGGTCCGACCCGCAACACCGGCTCACCGCATAGCCCTGCTCGCCTTCCCCGGCATCCGGGCCTTCGACGTCTCGGTGATCACGGAGGTGTGGGGCGCGGACCGCACCGACCGCGGCGTGCCCGCGTTCGAGCTGCGTCGGGTGGCCGCGGGCCCCGAACCGGTACCGATGCGCGGTGGGATCGCACTCACACCGGACCGCACGCTCGCCTGGCTACCCCGCGCCGAGTTGGTCCTGGTCCCGGGCCTGGACGACCACGTCACCCCCGCCCCCGAACCGGTCCTCGCGGCGCTGCGCCGCGCCCACGCCCGCGGCACCACCATCGCCGCACTGTGCGGCGGCGCGTTCACCCTCGCCCAGGCCGGGCTCCTCGACGGCCGCCGCGCGCTCACCCACTGGGCCCTGACCGATCTGCTGCGGGCCCGGCACCCGCGGGTCCGCGTCGAGCCGGACGCCCTGTTCGTCGAGGACGACGGTCTGTGGACCTCCGCCGGAACCGCGGCCGGCATCGACCTGTGTCTGCACCTGGTGCGCGCCGCGCACGGCGCGGAGGCGGCCGCGGCCATCGCCCGCTCCATGGTCACTGCGCCGTTCCGGACCGGCAGCCAGGCCCAATTCATCGAACACCCCACCCCGCGCGCCAACCGCGACGCGGACGCGCTGGCCGACGTACGCGCCTTCGCCCTGGCACACCTCCACGAGCCGCTCACCGTTTCCGCGCTCGCCGCCCGCGCCGGGATGTCACCGCGCTCCTTCGCCCGGAACTTCACGGCGGCCACCGGAACCACCCCGCTGCGCTGGCTCGTGGACCACCGCATCGCGGCAGCCCAGAAACTCCTCGAACGCACCGACCTGCCCATGCCGGAAGTCGCCCGGCAATCGGGTTTCGGTAGCGAGGTCACCATGCGCCAGCACTTCGCATCCCGCCTGGCAACCAGCCCGCGCGCCTACCGCACCTCCTTCACCGACCGGTCCCCGGTTGCACGCGAGCGTTGAACCAGGCCCGTCGCGGTGCCGGACGACGACGGCTGCCGGGGCCCACACCGTGCGTCGGGCCCGTCGGCCGCCGATCGAACCGGCTCGTTCGCGCCCGACAGCGGCCTGAGGCTGCCAGGATGAGGGGCACCGCCGGATGCCGCTGCGAGGAGCACCCATTGACCAGTCCCCGGCCGAGGGGGCCCAAGCTGCCGCCGACCTACCCGCCGAAGACGCCTCCCCCTCAGAAGCGGCCCGTGGAGCCGCCGCGACCGCGGCCCGCGACGAAGTCGACGTCGCAGGCCGCGGTGGGCGGCCGCGGACGGTCGTCGAGCAGCGGCTGGTGACGCCTCCCTCTTCCCAGGGTGGTCAGGGATTGTGGAAGGCCACTTCCGGGTTGGTCGAAGAAGGCCGCCGCACGGGCACGGGTGAGGGTCAACGCCCGATCCGCCGGCAGCAGGCTGCGGGCACCCCGAAGTGGTCCAGGATGACGGGCGCGTCCGTGAAGGTGAAGTGGTCTCCAACTCCTCGTAGTGCACGCGAAGTTGGGTTCTTGACTGGTTCGGGCCGGGGAGCAGCCCGCCGGTCCGAGGGTGGTGCGTTCTCGGCGAGGCGTTGCCCGTGGGCGCGGTCGGCCGTCACCAACGCATCGATCCATGGGCGGAGGGTCTGCGCTGTGTCCAACTGTGGTGGCCGACGGGAGTCCGCAGCGATCTGGTCGACGTGGGTGGTGATGTGCCGGGCGGCGCGCAGGTCGGGGTGCCACGGACTCACCGTCACCGGCCCGGATCCGCTCGCGGCGGCCGGCCACCGGCTTCCCGCGCAGCGCCCCGTCCGGGACGGGAGCGCGGGCGCGGGAGCCGAGCGCACTGCGGCTACGGAGCCCGTAGGGCCGCCAGCCGCTGCTCGAAGGGCACCACCTCGAAGCCGTCCGCCGGGTCCACCGACGTGATCGCCCCCGTCAGCGAACGGGGTGCGATCGCGGCGGCGGTGCCGACGTCCGGGGCGCCGTCCAGAGCGGCGGGCGCCATGAAGCGCGCCAGCTCCGCGCCGGCACGGGCGATCCGTTGTGCCAGCCCCTCCTCGCCCCAGTCCTCAGAGGCCGCGTACACGGCGGTCGGCAGGACGAGCGCGCGCAGGTAGGCGAACAAGGGGCGCAGCGCGTGCTCGGTGGCCAGGGAGTGCCGGGCCGTACCGCCGGTCGCGCCGAGGAGCACCGGTTTCCCGGTGAGGGCGTCCTTGTCGAGGACGTCGAAGAAGGACTTGAACAGGCCGCTGTACGACGCTGCGAAGACCGGCGTCACGGCGATCAGGCCGTCCGCGGCCGCCACCGCGTCGAGCGCGGCGGCCAGTCGGGCGGGCGGGAACCCGGTGACGAAGTGCTGGGCGATCTCCGTCGCCAGGTCCCTCAGTTCGATCACTTCGGGCGCGGCGTCGACGTGGCCCAGCGTCGCGGCCGCGAGGCGGTCGGCGAGCAGGCGGGTCGAGGAGGGCGAGCCCAGTCCCGCCGATACGACGATGAGCTTCATACCTGCGTCTTCTCCTTCGGGGTCTCCTGGGCCGGGGTCTCCTGGGCGGCCGCCACGCGGGCCGAGTGCGTCGGCGCGTCCGGAACGCCGGCCGGGCGCAGGCTCGCGAACTCCTTGCGCAGCACCGGCACGACCTCTTCGCCGAGGAGGTCGAGCTGCTCCAGGACGGTCTTCAGGGGCAGGCCCGCGTGGTCCATCAGGAACAGCTGCCGCTGGTAGTCGCCGGCGTAGTCCCGGAAGGACAGGGTCCGCTCGATGACCTGCTGCGGCGAGCCGACGGTCAGCGGGGTCTGCGAGGTGAACTCCTCCAGGGACGGGCCGTGGCCGTACACCGGCGCGTTGTCGAAGTACGGACGGAACTCGCGCACCGCGTCCTGCGAGTTCCTGCGCATGAACACCTGACCGCCGAGCCCGACGATGGCCTGCTCGGGGGTGCCGTGCCCGTAGTGGGCGTAGCGCTGCCGGTACAGATTCACCATCTGCTTGGTGTGGGAGGCCGGCCAGAAGATGTTGTTGTGGAAGAAGCCGTCGCCGTAGTACGCGGCCTGCTCTGCGATCTCCGGCGAACGGATGGAGCCGTGCCAGACGAAGGGCGCGACGCCGTCCAGGGGGCGCGGGGTCGAGGTGAAGGACTGCAGCGGCGTACGGAACTTGCCCTTCCAGGTGACGACGTCCTCGTCCCACAGCCGGCGCAGCAGCGCGTAGTTCTCGATGGCGAGGTCGATGCCGTCGCGGATGTCCTTGCCGAACCAGGGGTAGACCGGTCCGGTGTTGCCGCGGCCCATCATCAGGTCGACGCGGCCGTCCGCGACGTGCTGGAGCATCGCGAAGTCTTCGGCGATCTTCACCGGGTCGTTCGTGGTGATCAGCGTCGTCGACGTGGACAGGATCAGGTTCTCCGTGCGCGCGGCGATGTAGCCGAGCATCGTCGTCGGCGAGGAGGGGACGAACGGCGGATTGTGGTGCTCACCGGTCGCGAAGACGTCGAGGCCGACCTCCTCGGCCTTCTGCGCGATCGCCAGCATCGCCTTGATCCGCTCGTGCTCGCCGGGCACGCGTCCGGTCGTCGGATCGGTCGTGACGTCACCGACGGTGAAGATTCCGAACTGCATGACTCCCCTTCCCAAGGTTGTTTATAATTCAACTATACCCGGGAACTGCAGATGCACCCGAGGTATTCCCCATGGGGGCGCGAGGCCGACCGCGTCCGACCCTGGGGCTTTCGGGGCCACATGCCGACCGGCGATGCCCCTGGACAGCCGGCCGCCGCCCGCTCTCTCACCTTCAAGACAGTGCCTACCAGCCTCCTGGCCAGCAGGAACACACCTCCGTCAGCGGTCTGTCACCTTCGAGGCTGCACGACCAGGACGGCCCACTACGGCAGGCAGAGGTGCTCCGGAATGGCCGAGCCGGCCCGCTGGGCCTCGTCCGCTGCGCCGCGCGGGGGCGATGCGGGGGCGGAGAGTGCGGCCCTGCCGGGGGAAGCCGCCGGTCCGTGACCGTGAGGAGCGTAGGGCGAACCCTACGGAGCGAACGGCGGCCAGCGGCCCGGCCCGCGAGGTGGCCGGAGGGAAGGGGACCGACGCCATGGCGGGGTTTGACGGCTGCGCTCCCGCCGGGGAGCCGGCGCCGCCGTTGCGCGTGCGGGACGGTCGTGCCGATTCCGATTCCGGGCGAGCAGCATTGAGAGGTGCCCCGGTCGGATCCGATGACGACCCCGGACACCGAGCGGGTCGAGGGAAGGGGCCCTCAGCCTGCCCGGTGATTTCCCGGGGCAGGATCTACCCTGAACTCATTTCGCCGTGTCGGCCCCTGCGTCGACGTCGGCAAAGAACGCGTCAGCAATGACACGGTTGCGCTCGACGTCCGTGAGCGGCTCGCCGACGATACGACCGGCAAGCTCAGTGGCCAACGCAAGGACACCTTCGCGAAGCTCGGCCTCGGCAATGACTCGTTCCGCTTCGAGCTGCGCAGCGGAAGCAGCGACCAGTTCCTCGCGCACCTTCTGCGCCTCTGCACGTACGCCAGCGAGCAGGGCCGCACCCTCCTCGCGGGCGGATTGCCGGATCCCCAAGGCCTTGTGACGGGCCGCGCTCAACTCGGCCTGGTACTCGGCACGAACGCGCTCCGCCTCCAGCCGGACTTCCTCAGCCAGTTCCAGCCTGCCCTCAGTGAGGACCTCTCGTTCCGCGAGGGTCTTCCCGATCCGAGGCAGCAAGATCTTTGCCAGGATGACGAAGACCAACAGGAAGCAGAGCAGGCCCAGTATGAGTTCGATGAGATCAGGCTCCAGAGGTCCCATGATGTGATCATAAGGGCGCGATGTGATCGTTTTGAGTGAGCAAGCTGCTACGACCGAAAATCGCCCACGAAACGCCGCGCATTACAGCGCCACTCGCCTACTCGCACGGCACCGTTTCCCGCGGCAGCCGACCCCGTGCCGCGGCCAGCGGGTGCGGGCCGGCCGGGCGGGCGGGCGGGCGGGCGGGCGGGCGGGCGGGCGGGCGGGCGGGCGGCCAGGGTGACCACCGGGCGCCGCGCAACTGGGCGGATGTTCTGCGGGATCTGTGCACGACATGACGGAACCCGCCACGGTCTCGTGGCGGGTTCCGTCATGTGGTCGCCAGGTCGACATGGGCACGCATCCGGCCCGCGTCGCCTCGACTGCTACTGGTTGACGTTGGCCTGGTTGGCCTTGCCGCCACCCTGGTTCACGTTGGCCTGGTTGACCTTGCCCTTGCCCTGGTTCACGTTCGCCTGGTTCGCCTTGCCGCCACCCTGGTTCACGTTGGCCTGGTTGACCTTGCCACCGCCCTGGTTCACGTTCGCCTGGTTGACCTTGCCCTTGCCCTGGTTGACGTTCGCCTGGTTGACCTTGCCGCCGCCCTGGTTGACGTTCGCCTGATTGGCATCGCCATCACCCTGGTTCACGTTCGCCTGATTGGCAT
>NZ_JBHWJJ010000144.1:0-20581 GCF_042732005.1 Streptomyces sp. NPDC059851
CACCCCTCACACATGCCACACCCACCCCCCAATCCCCCCGCCCCCCCCCTGTCCCACAACCCCCATGGGGGCGCCCGCCTGGGGGCCCCCGGTCGCTCCCACCGCCATGGGCCTTGCCGCCTCACCGGCTGCTGCAACGCCCACCAACACGACGGCGCCCCGGCCCGGCGACACCTGTACGGCGGCCGACCTCGGGACACGCCACCCGTACATCAAGACCACCGAAGTGTCGCCGACGATCACCCACTTCAAGGGCTGGTACGTCACCGAGGGCACGACCGGCAACCAGACAATCAGCACCAGCACGCAGACCACAATCTCGGTCTCCGTCGGCCTCAACGGCAACGTCCAGGGCAGTTTCGCCGTCGAGACCCTCGGCACCGTCGGCGCGAGCCTGGGCCTGAACGTACAGGTCAACTACTCCTCCACCAGCAGCGTGTCGAATTCGGTCACGTGGAACTTCAACCAGCCCGGCTACTACGGCGTCTACAAGGGCACCAAGAAGGTCACCGGGACGTACGGAAGCCTCAACTGCAACCGCGCCCAACAGAGCGATGGCAGCTGGGCGTTGAAGTGGATCGAGGGGCCGGGCAGCGGCAGCTTCACCACCTACACCACCCTGGAGGAAGGCGCGGTGCGCTGCCAGGACAACGTGCCCGCAGGCAGCATCATGGCCAAGGCGCAAGACCTCCTCGACTGCGGCTCGGCCGCCGCGCAGGCCGAGCACCCGGCGGGTGCGGTGGCGCCGACGGCGAAGCAGAACCGGGACCACCTCGTGCAGCGCCCGGCTCTCACCAGCGGCACGTCCGCCGAACAGCCCAAGGCCACCGGGCGTAGCGCGCGGGCCGCTCTCAACTGCGAGCCCGGCGCCTACAAGATCGCCGTACCCGGCAAGCCCCTGTCCTGGGGCGCGCCGCTCTTGGCGGCCGACGGTGTCCGCCTGCGGCCCTCGACGATCTTCAGCGCCCACCTGGACAACTGGCGACTGTGCAACGTGACGGAGCACAACGGGGTCATCGAGGCGTCCCTGTGGAACTGGGGCAACGGCGGGTGCGCGACCATCGCCGCGCAGAACGCGGCCACCGAACAGGCGGTCCTGCAGACGGCTCCCTGCACGGAGGACGACCTCCAGCGGTTCTACATCTACCGCGACGTACCCGGCAGCTCGAAGATCGGTGTGCAGAACAAGTACACCGGCTCCATGATGGGCCACGACCGGTACGCGGACGGAGAGTTCATACGGCAGTACTCCAGCGGCAGGCAAGACGGTACGGGTACGTACACCCTGATCGGAGTCTGACGGCCCACGCCCCGTGAGCGGCCCCGCACGTGACCCTTCGACCTCCCGGTTCCGTGCGGGGCCTCCGCGTCCCTACTCCGGCCCAGGCCTTGGGGACCAGTGGAGCAGCCGACACCTCGTTGCCCGACAACGCACTTGCCTCATGAACTCCTGGCAGCGCCCAGCGCCCAGCGCCCAGCGCCTCGCGTACGGGTCCCAGCCCCGCTCGATCAGCAGGACGTGCCCTGCGGCGAGGAGGACGACGTCGGCGGTGTAGCGGATGGACTCGTCGGTGTTGTCGGTGCGCAAGGGTGTCCCCCACGACGGCTTCCCCCTGGGCCCCTGGCTGGACAGCGGCGCGGGTCGGTCTGCTGGAAAGGCGGTGCTGACAGTCAGTGAACGCCTCCGAGGCGGGCGCGGGCCATGCCCGGTCCGGACCCTGCACAAGCGTGCGTGGATCGGCAAACTTCGTCCAGGGACGGTGCCGCGGGGCAGAGCCTGCGCCGTGCGCGGGTGCTCAAGGGGTGGAGTCAGGAGAGGCTCGGAGCCGGGGTCGGCTATTGGGCGTCGTGGGTGTCGCGAGTGGAACGGGGGAAGATCCCGCCGGACCGAATCGCGCTGGCCCGGTTATGTGGTGTGCTGGACGTGGCGACCCATGACCTGGCCGAAGGGGCGGACGTACACCGACGCGAAATGCTGACACTCGGACTCGGACTCGGACTCGGGGCCGCCTGGGCCCTCCCCACCACCGGCGCTGCCGCCGCCGAACCGTACACCGCGGCCGTGGAGCGAGCGCACGCTGCGCCGCCATGCCGGCCTCAACCGCGTGATCGGCACGATTCTCGCCGCCCTGGGGACTTCCCTCGCGCTCGCCTCCACCTGAAAGATTATCCTGCTTCCGGCAGGTGTCCTCGGTATGGACGGCCTGATAGCGACTACGATGCGAAATGGTGACGGAACGGCGCGTTCGTCGTCCATGGAAGGTCGGGTCGGGCTGCACATGTCCATCAGGCGTGAATACATCAAGTCGCTTCATGTGAAGAATCGTTCATGACCGCACGGAAGCGATCTGCGGTCATGCAGTTCCTCATGGCGAGTGCGGTTTCCGTGGCCGCATCCACAGGATGCGCTACGGAAAACAATGGAGCATCAGGCGGCGATGCGAGCACCTCGGCAGCAGCCGCTTCCGCCCCGGCGGAACAGGTCGACAAGGACGCGGCGAAGGCTCTGCGTGAGGAGCTGTCGCGCGTCGGTGCGGAGGAGTTCACTGCAGCGGACTACAAACCGGGCAGGGTTCAGCATATCGTTCTGTTCAAGTTCAAGCCGGATACGTCCTCGGAAGAACAGACGGAGACCATGAAGCGGTTCCGTTCTCTCAGGACGCAGGCAACCCGCGACGGGAAGCCCTACATCATGTCCCTGGATTCAGGCGTCCAGACGAGTGGTGAAGGGGCTGGATCCTGACGTTCGCCTCCGAAGGTGATCGGAATTATTACGTGGGAAAACCCGTTGTCACCGACCCGGAGTTCTATGACGCGGCACACGAGTCGTTCAAGAATTCCGTCCGGCCGCTCCTCGACGGTGCCATCGTTTTTGATTTCAACGCGAGCAAGTGACCGGCCGATACTCCGGCCGTCGATGGACTCGGGCGTGAGCGAACCCCGTTCATCCTGTCGTTGACGGACGGAACGGCCCGGCCGGCGCGGCCCTGTTCCGCTGAACGACAAGCCGAGTGCCTGCCTGTGGTCCCGCAGCAGCGAGCTTTCGCACAGGGCACCACCTCCTGGGAAGCCCTTCGCGCCAGCGGAGCAGCTGCTCCGCCACACCGCGGTGCCAGATCGAAGTTCTGATGACACTCAGATTGGGAACAGCGTCCCGCGACGGGCCGGGGGCCACGGCACTCTCTCGTACCCGTCCGCCTGCCGTCGCCTGCCCTGGGAGCGGGCGGAGCGGTAGCCGCCCAACTGATCGCCTCCGCGAGGACCGCCCGCGCAGCATCTGCCGAACAGCGCCGCATCGCTGCCGCCTACCTGCTCGGGTTCAGGAGCGAGCTGGAACCATGGGGGGCAGTATGGGCCGTCCAGCAACGCGCGCATGGCCGACAGCCGACGCCACCCGTCAACAACCAGGTCCGCCCGGGTCAAAAGCTTGCCGCCGGCCAACTTCGCTGAGACGGGACACGGGCGGCCGATGTGACGCTCAGGGAGTGCGGGTGGGCCGGTGACCGCCCCGGCGGAAGGGGAGGATCCTCGTTGTTCACGACGTGGCGTGAGCAGTACCAAGCCAACCAGGAGATGAAGCGGCGCATCGAGCTGGAACGGTGGGAGCAGGAGGAACGGTGACGGGAGGAGGACGGGGCTGCGAAGCAGAAGGCGTTAGGGGAGGCCCTGTTCTCCCGAAGCTAATGCGAAGTGACAAGTAGCTCTCTGTAGCGGAACTGGGGTGTGCTTGTCGGCGTTTTTGATCTTCTGGGCTCATGGGTGCCTTGCTCGGCGAGGTTGGTCCGGTCATGGCGACCTGAGGGAGCTTGGGGTGCGGCAGGAGTGGGAGCCGGAGGACCTGATCGAGGTCTGGGCGCTGCTGGAGGAGGACCAGGAGCGGCTGCGGAACAAGTCGGGGGCGAACCGGTTGGGGTTCGCGCTGTTGCTGAAGTTCTTCGAGGTGGAGACCCGGTTCCCGGAGGGCGCCGGGGAGATCCCGGTGTCGGCGGTGTCGTATGTCGCCCAGCAGGTGAAGGGGCGGCGGAGGAGTGGGCCGCGTACGACTGGGCGGGGCGGGCGATCAGACAGCCCCGCGCAAACGCCGGCCGGGTACCGTAGACGACCGGGCACGTCACGCTCGTTCAGGGCACCGATGACCAGGTCTGCGTGAGGCCCCCGGGCGCGGTGGGCTGCAGTCGGGGCGGAGCCGTCCGGAGTCTGCGGCTGCGAGGCTCCTCGGCGACTTGACCGGCAGATAGTTAGTCGCCATATTACTTCTCATGAGTGACGAGGATGCGAACCCCGGCACTGCACCCACGCTCGAACAGGCGCGGAAGCAGATCGCACGGTACGGGCTTGAGGCCGACCCGCAGGCGGTGCTTGTCGCGGTGCGCCTGATGGCTGCCGGGGCGCGCCTGGACCGGGCGTCCGAAGTGCACTTTGCGCGTTCCGGGCTGTCGACCGGGCGCTACCGCCTCCTGGTGGATCTCGAGGACAGCGACGGGGAGAAGTCGCCGTCGCAGCTCGCAAAGAGTCTTGGCGTCTCGCGCGCCACAGTGACCGGCCTGGTCGTTGGCCTGGAGCGAGAGGGTCTGGTGGCTCGCCGCGCCTCAACGGAGGACGGGCGGGGCGCAGTAGTCGTACTCACAGCCCGCGGCAGCCAGCGGTTGCGCGATATGGCCGCGGACCACTTCGCACGGCTTGAGGCGCTGGTCGGTGGACTGGCCGCCGACGAACGCGGGCTGTTCCTCGACCTCCTGGAGCGGATCACTCAGCGCATCGGCGCATTGACTGCCGAATAGTTGCGGCATCACTTCCGCGCGCGGGCGGCCGCCTCGACCGCACGGCGCCCTTTCCCACGCCCCAGTAGTTAGCCGCCTAATCAGCTAGTTAGCCAGCTAATTATTTTTGAGGAGTCACATGAGTCCCCCTCCCAGAACCGCCCAGCGCTGTTTCGCCATGCGTCCGTTCACCCTGTGGAAGGAAGTCGCGACCGCCTACCTGGCCCCCGCGCTCACCGCCGGGCTCGGCGGATTCCTCAGCGGCCAGCCCGAACTCACAAGGGCCGCCTTCACCTCCATCGGGGCCACATCGGCCTTGGCGGCCTGCATCGTCGGCGCATGGCTGCACCGCCGGGGCCGACCCCGACGCTGGACAGCCTCGGCGCCGCGACCGGTACTCACCCTCGGACTTGCCATTACGGCGGCCGGAATCGCCGGCCTGGCCGGATGGTTCGGATCCGACTGGCTGCCGTCGCACACACCGGTGCCCGATGCCGGATGGCTGGAGCGGCTGCGGATCGACCTGCCCATGTCGGCCAGTCTGGCCACCGCCATCGTCACCTGGCGGTGGCACGGCACGACATCTCGGCAACAGGCCTGACCCAGCCCTTCCCATCTGATTCTTCAGACCCCTCACTCACGAAAGGCACACTGTGATCACCATCATCGGCGCCACCGGCGCCACCGGCAGCGCCCTGCTCCGGCGCCTCATCGAACTCGCAGTCCCCTGCCGCGCCGTCAGCCGTACGCCCGACAATCTGCGCGCCGCCATCGGCACGAACACGCCAGTCGAGATCGTCGGTGCGGACGCCGCAGACCCTCAGACGCTCCGCGACGCGTTCGAGGGATCCACGCAACTGTTCCTCGCCATGGCCAACAGCCCGCGTCAAGCCGAGCTGGAGACCAACGTGATAGACGCCGCAGCCCGCTGCGGGGTACGGCACGTGGTCAAACTCTCCGCCCCAGCAGCCGAGCCCGCCTCACCGGTGGCCATCTCGCGCAGCCACTGGCGGGTCGAGGAACACCTGGCGACAACCGAAATGACGGCTACGCTGCTCCGGCCCTACGCATTCATGCAGAAGCTGCTCTTGAATGCCCCAGCGATCGCCGAGGGCGTACTCATCGGGGCCATGCGCGAGGCACCCTGTAACTACATCGACGTCCGAGACATCGCCGACGTCGCCGCCGAGACCCTCCTGCGCCCCGGCCTTGCCGGCGCCACCTACACCCTGACCGGCCCGCGGGCCTTCAGCCACCCCGAGCTCGCCGGTCTACTCGGCGAGCTGACCTGCCGCCCCGTTCGCTACATCGACCTGCCACCGAGCGAGTTCCACGGCCACCTCCTGTCCACCGCACATATGCCGCCCTGGCTCGCCAGCCACGTGGTAGAGATCCAGCAACTGGCCATCGCCCGCCCGGAATCTCCCAACGACACCATCGAGACCGTCCTCGGCCGCCCCGCCAGGACACTGCACACCTTCCTCCGCGAACACCTCCACACGTTCACCAAGACCGCCTGACCGACGCCCAACCGTCTGCCCCCGCCCCTCACCCTTCTCCGGGGTACCGGTCCCGGTATCCCGGAGAAGGGCATGCGAGACGGACATCGGCCGCAGTAGATCGCCATCAGCCTGGCGCTACGACCCCCAGCAGGCGGAAATCGTTGCCGAAACCGGCCGCCGGACCCCGCCGCACCCGGATTCGTTCGCAGAGCCCGTTCTCACTCAAAAGCGGGGACGGACCCCCTTCTGAGACTTGCATGGTGCGAAAATCTGGACCCATGACGGGTCCTCAGCAGCCCTCCCCGTCCGACCGGTCGGACGCCGACGACGTCGAACAGCACGCCTGTCCGAAGTGTGACGCACAGCCCGGCTCGCCCTGCCGCTCGCGCGGCGGCGCGGTCGCCTCCGCCTACCACACCCGCCGCTTCACCATGGTGGCCCGGCCGAAGAAGGCCCTGCGGGTGCCGACCCCGGCGCACCGCGGTCCGGGCCGGCCGTGGCGGCCGTGGCGGCCGTGGCGGCCGTGGCGGCCGTGGCGGCCGTGGCGGCCGGGCACCCCGCCGCCGGCACCGATCGACCCGGACCTGCCCAGCGCGGACATCCGCATCCGCTACGCCCGCTGCTCGACGCTCAGCCAGGAACTCGACTCCCAGCTGGACGCCCTCAGCAAGCACGGCATCCCCCGCGACAAGATCTTCAGCGAGAAGATCAGCACCCGGGTGCCAGTCCGTCCCCGGTTCGAGGAGGCGCTGCGGACGGCGCGGGAGGTCACGGCGCACGCCCCGCACTGCCGCGTCATTTTCACCGTGTACGAGATGAAGCGGCTCGGCCGCGACGCCGCCGAACTCACCGCCCTGGCGGACCACCTCACCGCCCCTGGCCTGGTCCTGGAGATGCTCGCCGGACCCCTGCCCGGCGTCTACGACCCCACCGGGCCCGGCAAGCTGCCGTTCGCGTTCCTCGCAGCGATGTCGGAGACCGAGCGGGAGAACATCCGGGAGTCGACGCTCGAAGGGCTCGACACCGCGGCCCGCAGGGGCAGCATGGCGGCCGGCCCCCGGTCATCACCGACGACCTGCTGCACACCGTGCTCCGGCGCCGCGCAGGTGGCGAGTCCGTCGAGCAGATCCAGCCCGACCTGATCATCCCCACCGACAAGCGCAAGGGACAGAACCCTCGGTGGCGAGCATCTACCGGGCGCTGGCCGAGCACGCCAAGCGCGAGGCGTACCCCGAAGCCGTCGAACGGGCCCACTCCGACTTCGCCGCCCTCCAAATTGGCGAAGTCCCCGGACCACGCCGCGCTCTCCCCGACCGAGCGTCACGTGGGCGATGCACCCGACGGTGGACCGGGTGCCGTACCGCCATACCCACCGCGCCGGGTGCAGCGGCCGGACCGGTTGCCCAGCCGTGCGCCGATGGTCAAGTGATGGCCTGCGTGGTCCCGTCAGCAAGCGCGCAGGCATAGCCGGCGTAGGGGCGTGAAATGATCTGTCCGCCGGCGGCCGTGCAGTCGTCTCTGGAGATGTTCGGGGACGAGGCGGCCCCGGCGCTGACAGCGCCGACGGCGCTCACCCCGGCAAGGGTTGCCGCGGCCAGGGCGAGACCCAGGATTCTTCGCATGCGCATGACTTCCTCCTCCTCTCAGGCGCCTTCGTTCGGCCCTCGGGAAGGAAGGACAAGTCTCAAGACGACGGCGCCCTCTTACTCAGCATGGATGCTCCGCATTTGGCACGCGAGGCGAGGCTGGGCGCCGCGCCGGGCGGTGACTGCCCGACCCTGGAGGGGCATGACGTCACCGACGTCGACCGGTCGCACCGGTATGCCGCGTGCGCTTCGGTAGGAGCGGGGGGGACGTCGATGTCCTTGGCGTCGAGACTGCCCAGCCGGCCGCGTTGTGTCCGGGCAGACCGGGGGCTGAGGAGGAGGAATCGGGCCGTACCTGCCTTCGACCGGTGCCGGCGGGCGGCGGCCGCGCCAGTCCTCTAACGCGGTTCGTGGGCCGCCGCCCGGCAGGCACCGGTCGCGGCGCCGCCCGCCACTCCGGCTCCGGTCAGCCCGGTCACACAACTCTGCAGGTCTCCGACCACTCCGCGGGTGCAGGCCGCTGTGACGGAGTCGGAAGCGGTGGCACCGGCCAGTTCGGCCATCTGTGTGCAGGCGGCGATGTCCGCCCGGACCGCGGGAGCGGCGAGGAGCGCACCACCGAGGGTGAGGGTCAGGCCGGTGAGGGCACCGGCGATACGGATCGACGTGCGCATGGGACGCACCTGCCTTCAGGGTTGGTCGCACGGTCCTGGTCCCGGCGGGCCGGATCCACGCGGTAAGGCCGCCTGGCGCCGCTCGGTGAGCGGTGCCCCCCGCCGGCGGGCTCACAGACTGACCGCACGATGCTGCGTCGCATCCGTTGAGCCGCGACGGGACACGGTCGCCAGGCCGAAGGAGAGGGCCCCGGACGGACGAGACTCGCTCGGACCTCCACTCGCGGGCCCTTCACTCCAGCGTCGCATCCTCTCCCCCGCCCGTCCTGGGCACCGAGGGCGGCCGCGCTGAGTAACTGCGATTGAGCGAAGCGTGGAGCCGGCCCGTCCGGCCGACCAGGTGGATCGGACCGCCCAGCATCCTGCCCGGCCTGTCCCCCACACACCGCCGGGCGCGGCTCGACCGGGGCAGGCGGCGGGCCTTCGCTTCCCCACGAGGTGCTGGGCCGCCACTGCGGTGGCACACCCGATCAGGAACCCTGTGCGACCAGACCAGCCCCGTGATCGACGAGCGGATGGCGTCTGACACAACGTCGTGCGCCTGGCATGCCCACAACCGCACGATGGCCGAAGACCAGCGCAGGGCCGCCACAGCGTGCCGGGCCGCACCACGAAGTTCGGCGCGCCGCTCCCTCCCCCACGAACGGGCGGTCCTGCCACTCGGCTCGACCTCAGCCACTGCCGCACACACCGCCTGAGACCGTCTGGGCCGACTGTCCCCTCCGTCCGCGGGGCTAGAGCTGCGCGATGTTCTTGTGCATCACGCCGGCGCTGTCGGAGTGATAGGCGGCCAGGCGCACCTCGAGCGGGTGGCTCGACGGGGCCTTGATGATGACCGCGCGCGTCTCACCCATGCCGATGCCGTAGAACGAGGGCTCGGGGGTGAAGGAGGTCCAGCCGTCCCCGCCGGCCTTCGGGTCGTTCCACTGAACCCAGGCGCAGTCACGCTCGCCGGAGGTGATCAGCACGTAGGTGACCTTGACTGAGTTCACCGCACCGTCGATGCGCTCCTAGTTCACCGTCGCGGTGTTGTGGTGGAGGTTGGCACCGGCCACCAGGTTGACCGTGCTCAGGGTGGTCTCGGCGGCGGCCGGGTCCGCCCCTCCCGCGCGCGTGGTGGCCATCAGGGCAAGCGCGGCGGCAGGGCAGCGGACCGCCCGGATCCTCGGCCGCGAGCTGAGATCGTGTGCAACGAGCCAGGCCAGCGCGGCTTCTTGGTCCGGCTCAAGCGTGGGGGGATCGAGCGGACCTTGTCGTGGATCACCGCCCACCGGAGCCTCGCACGGGACTATGAGGCACCGGCCCCGCACGCTCGGAGACGGTGATCCGCTGGGCGTTGAATCGGCGTGATGGTCCGTCGGCTTGCCCGGGGCCGGGCAGCCGCCCGGGAGGGCCCGCGGCTCCTCGCCTGCTCGGGTCAGGTGTCGTAGCTACCGTCCCAGGGAGCCTGGAAGCCCAGCTCGTCAGGATAGAACTCCATCCACACGCGGTCGGTGTCCTCGCCCTCCTCGTCCTCGTCTTCCTCCGGGATCAGACCGAACAGGGCCCCCTCGAACCGGACCTCGAAGGGTGCGATTGCGATGTCCTGGTACTGCCGCTCCGGCAGGGCATCCAGCCACTCATCAAGCAGTCGCCGGGCTGCTGTGATCACCTTCTCCTCACCGTCCGCCGTGGTTCCGGTGAACTGAATACGTGAGTCCAAATGTTTACCGGCCTCGTTGAAGCGATGGAGCACGGCGCACCAGCGCTTGTGGGACTGCCAGTCGTCACCGCTCCAGCCTTCGGGGAAGGCCGCCGTGACGGACGCGAAGAACTGGCCGCCCTGCCACCGCCCGATGGTGCTCGTGCGGTAGTCGGGCTCGTGTCTGATCGGGATGACTTCGGGAACGCTCATGGGCGAACCATAGGCGTTACCTCAGATTCAGGGCTCCTCACCGTCGTCGCTGGCCACCAGCCGCGCCGCTCTCCCCGCGAACATTTCCATCACCCTTCCTCGGCGAGCCATTCGGAGGCCGGTCCGAGGTTCAGCACATCCCCTGCCTCGCGGCCCGTTGGTGCAGTGGCGGTGCGCTCCACATCCGGGACCGCGCGTACGCGTGGAGTGCCTCGCGGGCGAACGTCGCCCCCGCTGCGTCGTCGTACATGCCGGTGAAGCGGGGGTCGTCCATGTACATGTCCCCCGGGCCCTCCTCCCGCCCGTGCACCCGTCGCAGGGGCCGCGAGGGCGGCTGCCGGTCCATCGTCGGCCAGGACCTCGGCGATGGCCGACAAGCCCATGCCGGGCGTTTCCGCTCCCACCGGAGCGGATGCGCCGGCCTCCGCGAGCGTCCGGCCGTACGACCGGGGTGCCGGAGCCGTGCACCGCCGTGACGGGCCGCTGGGGTCGTCGTCGGGGCGGCGCCGGCCGACGCCTTTGATCTTGGTGCTGCTGCAGCCCAGCGTGCTGACGTCGACGAGTCGGCGGGTGCGGAGGTCGCAGGTGGACCCATGTGTCGGGCCGTCGGGCGAGAGGTCCGATTCCCCGACCCCGTAGTCCCCGCGCACCCCGGTCGCCATGCTGGAGTGCCCCAGCGTGCCGAGATCGGTCGTGGTGTGCCTGCGCTGGGCGTACGCGAAGGCTGTTTCGGCGGCGTGTTCACTCGTCAGTGAGCTGCCGACGATCGTGTTGCCGTCGATGGCGGTCGCCTTGCTGCGGATACCACCCAGGGCATCGAGGTCCCGGCACGGGGTGCTGCACGGAACCTGCCGCCGGCCCGGCCGACGACGTGTCAGCCCCGTACGCCGGACGGCGCCCACGGCGAGCAGGCCCGCGGCGACCGGGATCCAGGCGCGTGAACGCATGCGCATTGATGCCCCACCTGAAATGATCGAGGGAGACGAACACGGTTCGGTGGACCCCCGCGGCCTCCCCGCGCACGGGCCGACCGGGCGGTGCAGCTTTCCCTTGTTCGTCGGTTCCGATCGGCCCGACAGCGGGTGATCTGCCACGAGTACGACCTTCGTGACCGCCGCCAGGACGGGGTACGTTGAGGTCGCGTGGGCCGGCTGCAGTCGGTGGTGGGGGCGGCCTGCGGCCCGGGGGCGGCGGGCTCACCGGGGGGCGTCGTCTGAGAACGCGCCCCGGTCGTTCCGTCCGGTGTCGGCAGGGCGTCAGAAACGGGTGGCGGGGCCGGCAGTCTGCTGCGCCACGGTCCACACCAGCTGCTGGAAGCCGGGCACCGGGACGGAGCGCGGGCCCGCCGGGGCGAACGGCCCGGCCGGCAGGTACGCGAGGTGGCAGCGCCCGCAGGTGAATGCCGCCTCCCACACCGCGAACAGCGCGGGGAAGGCAGCCGTCTGCGCCTGGAACCGCTTTCTGGCGCTCCGCCGTGCCAGCGCACGGTGGAACAGTGTGGCCACGGCGCCGGCCAAGGCGGGCAGGCCCAGCACACCCCAGAAGATCATGGCGTTGTGCCCCGCGCCGGGCTTGCCGCTGGCGAGCAGGGGCAGCGTCATCAGGGCCACGACCACCGGCACGGCGCAGAGCACAGCCAGCGCGCACCCGCCACGCTGTCGTTCCAGGATCGGCTGGGGCGGCGGCGCCAGCTGTTGCGCCAGCAGGGTGCTCGACACCCCCGAGGTGTGGACGGTCGAACGACCGAAGACCGCGACCGGCCCCACACCCGGCGCGAAACCGGTCCCCGACGAGTAGCCGGTCGACACGCCCGCGTAGGTACCGGTCTGTTCCTCGTAGACGGCGCGCACGCTGCGCACCAGATCGATGGTCCCGCACTGCGGGCAGCTCGCGCCGCTCATGGTTCCCGTTCCCCTCCAGCCACTTCCCGTAGTTGTGATCATCACACGTTCGCACGTCGCCGCCCCTCGGGCAGCCAGCTCGGCGATCGGAGTCGCAGCCACCGTCACCGCACGGGGTGAAGCCCCGGTCCGCGCCGGTCGCGTCGCGTCGCGTCCCAACCGTGCGGCCACGTCGCGGCGGCCGGCGGCTCTTACGAGAGGTCGACCACCGGCCGGGCGGCTGGCCGGCTCGGCCGGCTCGGCGTGGCCGGCTCGGCGTGGCGTGGCCGTGGTGTTGGCGCTCACGTTGGGCGGCCGCGGCACCATCGTCGCGATGCCGGCGGGTACGGGGTCACGCCACCTTGTCCGGGAGGCCACCCTGCGCGGCGCTCCTGACGCCGTCGGACCGTCGCCACCTCGCCCGGATGGACCCCGACAGCCAGTTGCCGCCGAAGCTCAGGCGCACGAACGTGCGCAGTCCAGCACGCATCGTTCTCCGTGAATGGCATTCCGGCCGACCAGCGTACCCGTACGCGAGTGTGAGTCCGACGGGCGACCGGGTGCGCGCCGCACGACGACCGGCGGAGGGAATCTGCGCGCGTGCGTGGCCGGCCCGAGGCGGTCAGGCCCGGGCGAGACGGGGGAAGAGGGACTCGGCGTTGCCTCGGTGGACGGCGTGGAGCTGCCCGTCCTCCCAGTGCGGGTATCCGTCCAGCCCGTCATCGAAGCCGCTGCACCATTCCTCGGGGACCATGGGGAAGTCGCTGCCGTACAGGACCTGTCCGGGCTCGGCGAAGGCAAGGAGCGAGGGCAGTGAGGCGGGGCCTGCGCAGAACGCCGTGTCGAAGTAGAAGCGCCGCAGCTCGGCCAGGAGGTGCTCGGGCGTGGTGCCCGGGCGAAGCCGGGCGGCGGCCGCAAAGCGGTGGGCGGCGTACGGCAGGAAGCCGCCCGCGTGGGGGAGGATCATCTTCAGCCGGGGGTACCGGCCCGGGACACCGGCGACGGCCAGGTGCAGGGCGGTGCGGGCGGTGTCGTACGGGAAGTCCACCAGTGGGCTGGGCAGCCCCGGGACCATCGCACCGTGCGGCGCGGTGGGGTGGACGAGGAGCACCGCCGCGCGCGCGTCCAGCTCGGCCCAGAGCGGTTCGAATTCCGGGTCTCCGAGGTAGCGTCCGTGGGCGTTGGACAGGACCGTCACACCGTCGGCGCCCAGCACGTCCAAGGCGTGGGCGGCCTCGGCGAGCGCTCCGTCCACGTCCGGCAGGGGGAGGACGGCGAAGTTGCCGAACCGGTCGGGCCGGTCCTTCACCAGCTCTCCCGTGAACTCGTTCACGTCCCGGGCCGCGGCGCGGGCCCCCTCGACGTCGTCAGGAGCCCCGAGCGGAGCGGCGTAGGAGAGGATGCCGGTGGCGATCGAACGGCGGTCCATCATCGCGATCGCGCCCTGCCGGTCCCATGCGGGCACCGGCCAGCCGAGGGCAGCGGCGCGGTCGGCGATCGCGCCACTGCGCTCGGGCGGGATCACGTGCTGGTGGACGTCGATCCGTGCGTGTTCGTTCATGCCGGCCCCGCTCTCTTCCCGCCGACCTCCGCGAGCGCCGGTTCACGGTGAACGGGACGCGGCGGGTCACCCGCAGTCCATCAGACTCCACACACCAACGGCTGCCGGCACACGCGGACGCCGCCCGGGCCCGATCCACCCGTACGGCCCACGCACCTTGAGCTGAGGGCGGGTGCTCGGCCTCGGGAAAACGCGGCGGGGGCGGCATGCGCAGCAACGTTCGCCGGGGCGCGCGGCGCACGGAGAAGAGACCGGTTCGCGGCGTACCTCCCACGTGCACGTCCTGGGCGCGCTGCGCGCCGACTTCTACGCCCGGGGCCCTCCACAAGCCCGCCCTAGCCACCACCCTGCAGCGCGGCCAGATCGTGGTCGGGGCGCTCAACATCGCCGAGATCCGCAGCACCGTGCGTGGGACTACGGCGTGCGCGGGCTCCCCCTGCTCTCGCACGCCCTGCTGTCCACCTGGGAGCGGGACCGCGGCAGTGTCCTGACCACCGCCGACTGCCGGGTGGGCGATGGCACGTTCGCCGCGGTGTCGGCCAGCGCGGAGGAGGCGTACGCCGCACTCAGCGAGAGCCGGCGCGCCCTAGTGATCGACGCGATCGCGTCCAAGTACCACGCCGGGACGCCGTAGAAGAACCTGCCCGAGCACTTCGGGTCGTGGAAGTGCGCCCACGACTGGCTGCGGCAGTGGGCGGCCGACGGCACCTGGGAGAAGGTCTCAACCGCCCTGCTCGCCCAGGCCGACGCCGAGGGCGACCTCGACTGGGCCGTCACGGTCGACTCCAGGATCGTCCGCGCCCGTCAGCACGCCGCCGGGGCCCGTGAACAGGGGTTGGTCTTGGCCGACAAGGCGCACCAGGGTCCGCCCGTCCATGGCTTCCCACGCCGACGTCACAACGGCGTGACGTGGCCTGTCAGAGGCATCGGCTAACTTGCGCACCATGGGAAACTCAGGCGGATCGTTGACGACCCGATCCACGGGGGAACTGCACCAGCTCATGCGGGCAGCCGGGTTTGCGGGCATCGACGACACGGAGGCGTTGGCGGAGGGCTGGCAGGTCACGGGCTTCGCCGACGCCGGACGGCGCAGCCTTGCGAACCTGGTCGAGCGAACGGGGCAACCGGCTGTCACGGTGTCCTTCCTCGAGAGCGATCTGGGTTTCATCGAGGCCCTCACACCGGACGGCGACAGCTGGGAGGGACTACTCAACCGGGAGATGGCGAAGAGCTACGAGATACCTCTGGAGCACTTTCCCATCGAACCGGCCGTGGCCGGCGCTCTCGCCTGGTCGGCCGCTGCGGGCCTGACGCCCGACGAGGAAGCCATCCGGCAGACGCTCACCGGGTCGGCTCTGTTCGCGGAAGAGCTCTCCTCAGCCCTCATGATCGCCCTGGGGCTGCCCGGCGCAACCTAGCCCTCAAGCCAGCCAGGACCTGGGGAATTGCGTGAACTTCCCCAGGGGGTATAGCGCGATCGTCCACACAAATCAGCCAGCGGGCCACTGACCGCGAACACTGCCCCAGTTCGACGACTTCGGGGGCGCGCGAACGCGGGCGCGCCGGTCAGCACACACACCAGGCCGGATCCCGCGTACGCGAGCGCCCACCCGACTGCGGCGCGGGCCGCTGCCGCGGGGGTGAGGTGCACACGCGGCGGACACCCGTTCCGAAACGGCTTTTCGGCGCTCGGTCGCAGAAAATCGCTCATGCCCAGACCGTCGCACCGGCGGCTGCCGTCCGGCATCGGACCGCAGCACGATCCGCAGATCCGCCTCCACCGGACGGGGGAGCTGTGCTGCGCTTTGCCCGGGGCGGCCGCTGCACGGCTGCGGGCTCGGTCGCTCCCGTTTTCTCTTCACCCTCGCCGCCTATGTCACCGTCGAGTCCGTACGAGTTCTCGTCGGCACGGGCGAGGCCGAACCCACTCGACCATCGGCACTGCCCTGGCCGCCCTGTCCTCGGCCATGGGGCCCTTTCCCGTCCATCGCCCAGGGCAGGGCAGGGCGGGACGCGAACTCGGATCCGCCTCCGCGGTCGCGGACTCCGAGCAGACCCTGCCGTGCACCCACCTGTCCGCCGTCCTCCTCATCGGTCCACTCACCACCAGCCCCTTCGGCCGGCCCTGGGCCGACCCCTCGCCGCCCTGGTCATTGCCGCCTTCGCCGTCAAGGAAGGCCGCGACGCCTGGTAGGGCAAGGGCTGCTGCGCCACCTCCGCGACACCAGCGTCCGTCCAGCGAGGCTGGAAGGACCGGGTTCGGACCGCACAAGGCCGTTAGGGCCAGCCTGGGCGCAACGAACGGATGGCCCGGGCGAACAGGCCGAACCGGCGTGCCCACGTGGCTCCGCCGAGCTGGTCGACATATCGTCCGGCCTGCGGGTCGACGGCGCGCCGGCCGGTCTCCAACTGGACGGTCAACGCCAGTTGGTAGAGCTGCTCCAGCGCCACTGTCGCCGGCGCGGCGTTGTCGCACGGCAGGGGCACCCACAGCTCGTACCTGCCCGACGTCCGGTCCAGGGCCAGGCGTACACCGCTCACCGGATGTTCCACGACCGTCCCGTCTGCCGGGGCGACGGTCAGGCCCAGGACCTCGCGGGCCTGAGGGGCGACCCTGTCCCATGCGGCGAGGGCCGCCACCGGTCCGGTCGGGGCGTCGTCATCGTGGAAGGTGATCGCGTACCGTTCCGCCGCACGGGCCCCGCCCGCGGCTCCCTCCGGAGGCACGTCATCTGCCGCGTCGCGCTCGTCCCCGATCGGAATGCGACTGCGCAACCACCTCTCGGCAGCCACCCAGTCGTCCTCGCCTGCGCGGCCGACCCAACTGCGCAGCCGGCCCTCCGCCTCCACCAGCCCCTCCCCGGAGTCGACGGCCCGCTCGAGCCCGCCTTCCAGGTCCGCCAGCGCCCCCAGATCGCCCGGCTCCGCTTTCGTCTTCGCCGCCGGTCCCCAGGGGGGCAGCACCGCTCCGGTCCCCTCGGTGCGCACGACCTCGCCGACTGGCCCTTCCGGTACGCAGCGCCGGGTCAGCGTGAAGGAACCACTGCTCCCGATCTCCTGGGCCTGAACGGCGAGCACCTCCGGGCCTGGTCGCCAGGCCACCGCGCACCGGAGGTATCCGTGCGTCGGGTCGGCAAGGTGCTCGCGGGCCTCGGCAAGGTCCGCGAAGGTGTACAGGTACCGGTCCTCGATGTCGTCGGCGAAAACGAACACGGCTCCGCTGCCCGCGCCTCCGCCCTCCGCAGACGCGTCACCTGCGTGCACCAGTGCGAACGCGGCGAGCTCATCAAGCTGCCCGCCCGACCCCTCGCTCCGGGACATGAAGGTGTTTCCTCTCCACAGCCGTTCCGTCTGCCCAACAGTACGTGGACACGCATGAGCGGATCGGCCCAGGAAAGCCGCAGCGGGGCTGGGCGTACGCGGGTCGATTTCGAGTGGATGCACCGCCTCCGGGTGGATCGAGCCCGTCTCTTGGGGACGCGCCCAGTTCGGCGCCACCAAGGCCGGCGCGGGCACGTCCCCCGCTTCTTCACCGGCTGGACCAAGGACTTCAGCCCGAGCCGAGGGCTCGACGCCTTCGCGTGGTGACGCTTGATTCCGCATGCCGAGGACACGCCACGGAGGGAGGTGGGGCGATGTCCAACCGTGTGCGCGGCGGTTACCCCAGCCGCTCCGCGCCCGTGCGCGAACGCTCCCCCGTTCGAAGATGTCCGAGCGGGTGGTCGAATGTCCCGCTGCTGCGTCTTTTTGTGGTCTTCGGATAGAGGTTCATGGCTGGTCGGAAGCCGCGGAATAGGCTGCCCGGACCGTTCGGCCAGCAAGATCCAATCGGCGCCGTTCCCTGCCCACCGGTCCCCCTCCGGCCGGCGGGGACGTCACGAAACCACCGTTCCCCCGGCCCGGACGTGTACGACGTGGCCGTACCCGTAGGCCTCGCCGACCCCGACCAAAGCAATCCGTACGAGCATCCAGGACACCCCCGACCAGTGAGAGGGACATCCCCGTGAAGGACCAGAAGGCCCCGCGCGCTCCCAAGGACAGACTGGCTTCGCTCCGTGCCGAGCTGGAGCGCCGGAACCCGGCGCAGCCGGAGTTCCACCAGGCGGTGCGGGAGGTGCTGGAGACGCTCGTCCCCGTCTTCGCCGTCCGTCCCGAGCTCGCGGAGCCCGGGGTCGTGGAGCGCCTCGTGGAGCCCGAGCGTCAGATCATCTTCCGGGTGCCGTGGCAGGACGACGAGGGCACCGTCCACGTCAACCGGGGCTACCGGGTGGAGTTCAACAGCGCACTCGGCCCCTACAAGGGCGGCCTGCGCTTCCACCCGTCCGTCAACATCGGCGTCGTGAAGTTCCTCGGCTTCGAGCAGGTCTTCAAGAACGCCCTCACCGGACTGGGCATCGGCGGCGGCAAGGGCGGCAGCGACTTCGACCCGCACGGCCGTTCCGACGCGGAGGTGATGCGGTTCTGCCAGTCGTTCATGACCGAGCTCCAGCGCCATATCGGTGAGCACACGGACGTGCCGGCGGGTGACATCGGGGTCGGCGGCCGGGAGATCGGCTACCTCTTCGGGCAGTACCGGCGCATCACCAACCGGTGGGAGGCAGGCGTCCTCACCGGCAAGGGCCAGGGCTGGGGCGGCTCCGCTATCCGCCCGCAGGCGACCGGCTACGGAAGCGTCCTGTTCGCCGCCGAGATGCTCGCCCGCAAGGGGGCCGCTCTGGACGGCCAGACCGCCGTGGTTTCCGGCTCCGGCAACGTGGCGATCCACACGATCGAGAAGCTCCAGCAGCTCGGCGCCCACCCGATCACCGCGTCCGACTCCGCCGGCTACGTCGTGGACGACAAGGGCATCGACCTTGACCTGCTCAAGCAGGTCAAGGAGGTCGAGCGGGCCCGAATCAGCCGGTACGCCGCGTGCCGCGGCTCCTCCGCCCGCTACGTCGCCGGCGGCCGCGTCTGGGACGTCGCCGCGGACGTCGCCTTCCCGTCGGCCACCCAGAACGAGCTCGACGCACAGGGCGCCCTGGCCCTGGTCCGCAACGGCGTCAAGGCCGTCTCCGAGGGCGCCAACATGCCCACCACCCCCGAGGCGGTGCACATCTTCCATGAGGCGGGAGTCGCCTTCGGCCCGGGCAAGGCGGCCAACGCGGGCGGCGTCGCGGTCAGCGCCCTGGAGATGACCCAGAACGCCGCCCGGACCGCCTGGACCGCCGAGCGCGTCGAGGACGAGCTCGGCGCGATCATGCGCGCCATCCACGACGTCGCGTACGAGACGGCGGAACGCTACGGCGCCCCCGGTGACTACGTCACCGGCGCCAACATCGCCGGCTTCGAGCGCGTGGCCGACGCGATGCTGGCCCAGGGCCTCATCTGACCTCACCCCGAGCACCGGCGTCCGACCCGCTCGACCGCCGAACCGTCGAGCGGCCGGACCCGTCCCGCGGGGCACCGCCCTAGCTTGGTCTGACCGTCCGGCGTCGAGCGATGGGTCGTACTTGATCACTCGGTTCGGGAATCGCCGTGCACAGCAGCGGACTTCGCAGTCCCAGAAGGTCCTGTCGGTCTCCGCGCACCGCGTCAGCAGCACCGCGACCACCTCGAGCGTGGCCCGTCGTCGGCGCGGGGAGGGGGCGGGGAGTCCAGTGAGGCGTTGACCGCCTCCAGCGGACCTACTGCTCATCATCGACGTCCGTGATTTCGTCGACAAGGTGCGTTGACCGTCACGGCAGGTCCCGACCGGCGGGTGGGCGTGGAGCGTGTGCCCGCAGTGCGGCCTTCCGTCACGACGCCGTGACACACACCGGCGGCTCGTGGGCTGCGGTGGACAGCAGCCGGAATTGTCCCGTTCGCCTTCGGGCGGAGGCACGTTGCCCGTAGCGTGGGCTGCGATCCGCATGGATGACAGGGGTGAGGCGCGGTGGAGCCGATTTCGATGGTCTTGCTGGCGGCGTTGGCCGGCGGTGCCGGGGGCGAGGCCGGCAAGCAGGCGTGGTCCGGACTGAGCGCACTGGTTCGCCGCCCGCTCCATCGTGCCGACGGCGTGCCCGCGGTGTCCTCGGGGGAGGCAGAACTGGCGGCACTGGAGGAGGCACCCGGTCCGGAGCGGGCGAACGCGCTCAGCACTGCCCTGGCGGTTCGGGCCACCCTGGACGCGCCTTTCCGCACCGGCCTGCAGCAGTGGCACGACCAGGCCAGAGTGGTCCGCACCGGCGACGGCGAGGTGACCAGCACCATCAGCGGCGGCACCTTCCACGCCCCGGTGGTACAAGGCCGGGATTTCTCCGGGGTCTCCTTCGCTACCGCGCCCCCGCCGCCTTCGTCCGCCCCGACCGACGACACGGCGGCTCCGCGGACCTGACCGCTCCGCTGGGGTTGTCGGCGGAGCTGGAACGGACCGGTCTCGGACCGGTCTCGCACCAGCCGGCAGGACCGACTGGTGGCCTCTCCGGCTACACCGCCCGCGGGAGGCGGCGGGCGGCCTGGACGCGGCACGGTTCGCCGGTGTCCCGGGCCGGGCTGCCGCATCGCGTCCACGGCCCGCAACGCGAACCTGTGGGGTTACTCGCTGCACGAGGGAGTGGGTGTCTACAGTGACTGACGAGGCGCAGTCACGAGAACCGGTCCGGTCGGGGGGACCGGGCTATGTCGGTGGACCCCCCGGGTTGTACGCGCCAAGGAGCCCCGCTGGCCCAACCAAAAACCCCCCCCCCATTGCGCCCAGGGGGAG
>NZ_JBHWJJ010000145.1:0-20480 GCF_042732005.1 Streptomyces sp. NPDC059851
CTCGCGGCATCGGCCCAGTGCAGGTCCTCCAGGACGACGACCAGCCCCCGCCCGTTCGCGGCGGCCGCATCGGCCAGGGCCTCGGCCATCGCGGCGAGTTCGAGGAACCGGGCGGCCGCCGCTGCCGCCCGGGCGGTCGCGGTCCCCGCCCCGGGTGGCGGCGTCCCGGCCCGCTGCGCGGGGAGGGCTGCGGTCGCCCACGCTCCGGCTCCCGCGAGCCGCAGGGCGCGCCGCCACGGCCACAGCGGCGGCGCCACCGCATCCCGGGGGCAGTGGCCCCGTACGATGCCGATGCCCGCCGGCCCGGCACGGCGGCGCAGCGCCTCCGCGGCGAGGGTGCTCTTGCCGATGCCCGCCGGGCCGGTGAGGAGCACCACCGACCCGGTACCCTGCGCCGCGGCGTCCATCTGCTGTGCGAGGAGCGCGAGTTCGGCTTCGCGCCCGACGAAGTCGCTTCCCACCCGTGCAGTATCCCGCAGGACGAGGACGCTGCGGACCGGCCGAACCTGCGTGCGCCTGCGTACCGCGGTCCAGTGGCAGCACGGATGACGGGGAGGCGCCCAGTGGGTCAAGGTGGTGCACGCTCCTCACCGGACGCCTCCGGGCCGCGGGCCGCCGAACTGCGGCCGGAGGCGGGGGGCGGGGGGCGGCGCCCGCAGTCGGGGGGCGGGGCCGGGTCGTGCCTGCTGACCCGGCCCCGGCGGGCGTCAGTGGTGCGAGCCCAGGGGGCGCGGACGGCCGCTGTCGTGGTGGCTGTCCGCGCGGGGGCGGGACCCGTCCGAATGGTCGAGTCACCGCCCGGCGACACCCAACGCCCGGCGGGAGCGACTACGGTGCCGTGGTCCAGCAATTCCGCCGGCACCGGAGATGAGGTCCGACCGTGACCACGGACGACACCCACCCCACCCTGCCCACCCTTCGCGCTCTGCTCGCCCAGAGCCGGCTCGGCATCCTGGCCACCATCAAGTCCGACGGCCGACCGCAACTCTCCCCGGTCATGCCCCACTACGACCGCGCGACCAACACCCTCTACGTGTCGACGACCGAGGGCCGCGCCAAGACCGCGAACCTGCGCCGTGACCCGCGCGCCACACTGGAGGTCACCAGCGCGGACGGCCGGTCCTGGGCCACCGGCGAGGGAGTGGCGACCCTCACCGGCCCGGGCACCGACCCGTACGGCCCCGAGGTCGAGGCGCTGGTGGACTATTACCGGCGCGCCGCCGGCGAACACCCGGACTGGGCGGAGTACCGGTCCGTGATGGTGTCCGACCGCCGCGTCCTCATGACGATGACGGTCGACCACCTCTACGGCGCCGTCCTCACCTGAGCCCGGAGGGCGCGCAGAAACCTTTCGAGGGTGAAAACAGGACGGCCGGGCGGGTGACGGCCCCGCCCGGCCCCCGCAACGGCCACGGCGGTACCGCTACAACGCTTCCCGTGAAGCCGAGCCCGCCCCACCCCACCGCCACTCCCACTGCCACTCTCGTGGCCACCGTCGCCGCCCTCACCCTCGCCCTCGCGGCCTGCCCGGCCCCGCCCGCGGCCGCCCGTACGATGCCGCAGCCCGGGGCAGCCGCCGCGGCCGCCGCCCCCGACCCCGTGGTGTTCGTGCACGGCTGGAACAGCGACGGCTCGATCTGGGCCACCATGGCCGACCGGTTCCGCTCCGACGGCTGGCCGGCCGACCGCCTGCACCGGTGGACCTACCCGACCAGCCAGTCGAACACCACCACCGCATCCCGACTCGCCGCCGAGATCGACCGCGTCCTGGCAGCCACGGGAGCCGCCAAGGTCGACCTCGTCACCCACTCCATGGGCTCCCTCTCCTCCCGCCACTACCTCAAGAACCTGGCGGGGGAGGGAAAGGTCGACGCCTGGGTCTCCCTGGCCGGACCCAACCACGGAACGAACACCGCCTACCTGTGCGGCAGCCCCTCCTGCGCCGACATGCGCCCGGGCTCCCCGTTCCTCACCGCCCTGAACACCGGCGACGAAACCCCCGGCGCCGCCCGCTACGCCACGTGGAGGTCGCCGTGCGACCTCGTCGTCAGCCCCGACAGCACCGTGGCCCTCACCGGCGCGGTCAACACGGTCACCCCCTGCCTGCAGCACACCGCCTTCCCCGCCGACAAGGGCGTCTACGAGCAGGTCAAGGCACACGTCGGCTGATCCGCGACACCGATCCGCACCCGCCGTGCGGCGGCCCTGCCCGGGCTCGGAGGGAGGCCCCCGCTCACCACCCGGGTGCGCAGGGCGATCCACCGGGCGCGGTCGGACGGCAAAACGGTCCCTCGGCCGGGGGATCGGTGTCAGAGGGCGGTCCCGGTCCGGGTCGCGTGGACGGAGCCGAGGAGGCTGAGGGCCCGGGCGCTGGGGCTGCCCGGTTCGGCCTGGTAGACGATGAGCTGCTGGCCCGGGGCGTCGCGTACGTCGAAGGCCTGGTAGGTGAGCGTCAGAAGACCGACGTCCGGGTGGAGGAGGTGCTTTTCCTCCCGGGTCTTGCCGTGCACGGTGTGGGTGTTCCACAGGCGGGCGAATTCCGCGCTGTGCTCCAGGAGGGACCGGACGAGGTCGCGCAGCCGCGGGTCGTCCGGGTCGAGGCCGGCCGCCTGCCGCAGGTGGCCCACCGTGGCCAGGGCCGCGTCACCCCACCGCGCGTGGAACTGCCGGCCCGCCGGGTCGAGGAACGTCATACGGGCCAGGTTGTCCGCCTCTTCGAAGGGCGAATACAGGGCCTCGGCCAGGGCGTTGGTCGCCAGGACGTCCAGGGCCCGGTTCAGTACGAGCGCCGGCGCGCCCGGGTTGCCGTCCATCAGCTGCCGTAGCGCGGGACCGACCCGGTCCGTGGTGTGGGCGAAGTCGCCGGTCGGGACCGTGCCCGCCAGCCGGTGCAGGTGCGCGTGCGCGTCCGGGCCCAGTCGCAGGGCGCGGCCGAGCGCGTCGATGACCTGGGCCGAGGGGTGGCGTTCGCGCCCCTGCTCCAGGCGGGCGTAATAGTCGGCGTTCACCCCGGCCAGGACGGCGACCTCCTCACGACGCAGTCCGGCGACGCGACGCAGGCCGTGGCTCGCCATGCCCACGTCCTGCGGCCGGACGCCCGCCCGACGGGCGCGCAGGAACTCTCCCAGCTGGTTGTCGGTCATGTCCCCCAGGCTAGGGCGCCGGGGCGGGGAGCTGCCCGGGTGCGGTGCACCCGGGCAGCGCACGTCCTGGCCGGCCGACGCCGTCCTGCCCAGACTCGGTCCGGCGGGACGGACGGACCCGTCCCCGTCGACAAGACGAAGGGAGTCCGCGATGACGGACACGACGAAGGTCGTTGCGATCACCGGAGCGAGCAGCGGAATCGGCGAGGCAGCCGCCCGCCGGCTCGCCGCCGACGGCCACCGCCTGTTCCTCGGGGCCCGGCGCACCGACCGGCTCGACGCCCTGACCAGGGACATCACCACGATCGGCGGCACCGCTGCCTCCCGGCGACTGGACGTCACGGACGCAGCCGACGTACGGGCCTTCGTCGCCGCGGCCCGCGAGCGGTACGGCCGGGTGGACGTGGTGGTCAACAACGCCGGGGTGATGCCGCTGTCGCCACTGGAGGCGCTGCGGACCGAGGAATGGGACCGCATGATCGACGTGAACGTGCGGGGAGTCCTGCACGGGATCGCCGCCGCCCTACCCGTGATGCGCGCCCAGGGCGGCGGGCACTTCGTGAACATCGCCTCCGTCGGCGCCTACGAGGTCTCGCCCACCGCCGCCGTCTACTGCGCCACCAAGTTCGCCGTCCGCGCCATCTCCGAAGGACTGCGCCAGGAATCCGCCGGCGACGTCCGGGTCACCCTCGTCTCCCCGGGCGTGACCGAGTCCGAACTGGCCGACGGCATCTCCGACCCCGTGGCGAGGCGGGCCATGAAGGAATACCGCGCCGTGGCCCTGCCCGCCCCGGCCATAGCGGACGCCATCGCGTACGCCGTTGCCCAGCCCGCGGACGTGGACGTCAACGAGATCGTCGTGCGCCCCGCCGCCAGCCCCCAGTAGCCCGACCGTCCCCGACGGACCCCGTCACGAAGGCACTTCCGGCTGCCCCTCGACCTCGGCGACCGCCTCCTCGTCATCGTCCCCGTCGTCGGGGTGGTACGAGTAGCCGTCGTCCTCGCAGCGGAGAGCGCGTGCGTGCCGGCGGGCGAACTCTTCGGCGCGCTCGACGTCACCGAGGGACCGGGCCGCGGCGCGGGCCGCCCGGTACAGGTCGGAGTCGAACATGGTTATCTCGCCGAGCAGCCAGAGCGCCGTGTCGTAAGCCGCGCGGGCGGTCGCCCCGGCTCCGTCCGCCGTGGCCGCCAGGGCCGCCGCCACCTCGAAGTGCTCCTCGGCCACCATCCGGCCCAGGCCGTAGCCGCGCCACCGCGCCGCCGGAATGTCACCGTCCTGGACGGCCGGGGCCGCCATGGCCGCATCCGCACCGGGCCGCCCGGGTTCGAGGACCTCCATGCAGCGGCGCAACGCGTCCCACGCTGCCACCGGGTTACCGGCCTGCCGGTCCAACGCCGCCTGGTCCCGCCAGTCCGACGCGAGGTCCCACGCGGTCTCCTGCAGCACGGTCCGCATGCGGTGCGCGCGTGCGGCCTGGGCGAAGTCCTCCATCAGCTCGAACTGCGTGGCGAGCACTCCGAGCCCGGCCGCGTCCCAGGGAGCGGTCGCGTCGAGGCGGTGGATCAGCTCCGCGCGCAGGAGCTCGGTCCGGCCGGTACGCCGGGCCAGCTCGGTCCAGGTCGTCCAGTGCTCCTCGTCCGGGGTGGCGCCGAAGAAGCCGTCATGCCCCGCCGCCCACCGGCGCAGCCCGTCGCCGTCGGCTGGTACGTCCTCCAGCAACATGCGCGCTATGTCGGAGTCCGTGTCGCGTATCCGCTCCAGCAGGGCGACGTCCTCGTCCCGCCCGTGCCCGGCGACGAGCACGGCCGCCCGCCGCACCCCTTCGTGCATGCTGAACTCCTCCGCCTCGCGCACGAGGAGCAGGCGCAGGAACGGGAGGTCGCCCTCCTGTCGGTCGAAATGGGCGGCGTGCAGTACCGACCAGCGGCGGGCGGTGTCCGCGAGGACCGCCTCCCAGGCCGAGCGGTCCGAACGCACCAGCGCCAACCGGGTCCTGCCCTCCGCCAGCAGGGGTTCCCACAGTGGCGGCCGTTCGTGGGCGAACAGCGGCTGGTAGGCGCACAGTTCGACGGCGTTGAGCAGCAGGTGTTCGGGTTCCGTGGCGGCGGCCGCCCGGTGCAGGCGGGCGGCCAGCTCGGCCGGCGGCCGCTGCGCGAGGCCCAGGTCGGCGAGCAGGGTCGAGCGCTGCTCGTCCAGGTCCGGGACGTACTCGCGGATCTCCGCCTCCGCCTCGGCCGCTCCGGCCGCCACCGTCTCCGCGAACCCGGGCGTCGCCGGGTCCGGGGGCGGGGGGCAGCCGGGCATGCCGACCAGCAGCTCGAGCGCCTCGTCCACGCTCGCGGCGATGACGGCGGCCCCGCCCTCGGAGTCCGCGTACAGGACCGCCCCGTCCGGGCAGGCGAAGTACGTGCCGCCGGTGTCGGTGCCGGCGACGGGGACGAGCGGAGCCCCGGAGGCCAGCCGTACCTCCTCCACGTGCCGGGTACGGGCGATGTCGAAGCGGAACGGGAACGCCGCCCGCGCGGCCAGGTCGGGGCGGGACCGCAGCAGGGCGAGGGCGCGGCCGGGCGCTGCGGGGTCGAGGGGCACGTGGTGGTCCATGCCCGCAAGGTAACAGCGCGCTATGACACCGCCGTGCGCCGTGCGACGAGGTCGTCGACGGTCGGGGCCACGGTGCCGAAGAGGTCGGCGATGGTCGTCAGGGCGGCGGTCTGGAGGGCGGCGGCGGTCAGGACCGTACCGTCGGGGGAGGGCAGCGGTCGGGTGGCGGTGGCCTCGGCGACCACGGTGGCGCGGTAGCCGAGGGTGAAGGCGCCCTGGGCGGTGGCGGCCACGCACATGTGGGTCATGAAGCCGGCCAGCACCAGTTCCCCGCCGGCGCCCAGCTCGCGCAACGTCTGCTCCAGAGCGGTGTCCTGGAAGGCGTTGGGGAGGTGCTTGACCACCACCGGCTCGCCTTCGACGGGCGCGACCTCCGTGCTGATGGCGCCGATCTCGGCACGGATGTCGTACGGGGTGCCCTCGCCGCCGTCGTTGACGACGTGGATGACCGGGGCTCCTGCGGCGCGGGCGGCAGCCAGCAGGCGCTCCGCGGCCGCGAGGGCCGGCGCGGCGCCTTCGAGGGCCATGACGCCGCTGCGGTAGGTGTTCTGGAAGTCGATCAGGATGAGGGCGCTGTCGGCGAGTCGGGGCAGCCGGTCGTGGAGGCCGATCACGTCACGCAGGCGGGTCGAGGCGGTCGGGGAAGTCATGGCGGGGCTCCTCGCACGGGGTAGGGGGAATCGGCAGTGTTCGCTCAAGGCAGTGCAGGGCCTTGCAGGGCAGGGCCGGGCAGGGCCGGGCGGGGCGCGGCGGGGCCGGGCGGCCCGGCTCGTCCGTGGGTTGGGGAAGGGCGTCAGCCGGTGGCGGCGGTGGCGGCCGTGGCGGTGGCGGTGGTGGTGCGGAAACGGCGGCGGTAGGCCGCCGGGGTGGTGCCGAGCTGCTTGCGCAGCGCCCGGTGCAGGGTTTCCACCGAGCCCAGACCACTCGCGGCCGCTACCCGGTCCAAGGGCTGGTCGGTGCTCTCCAGCAGTCGGCGGGCCGCCTCCACCCGGGCGGCTTCGACGTACGCGCCGGGCGTGGTGCCGGTCTCCCGGCGGAAGACCCGCGCGAAGTGCCGTTCGCTCAGCCGCATCCGTTCCGCGAGGGCCGGCGCGGACAGGTCCGCGTCCAGGTGGTCGGAGATGAACGTCCGCAGTTCGTCGATGTCCCTGCGGGAGGCGGCGGGCCGGCTCAGCGGGACCGAGAACTGGCTCTGGCCGCCCTGCCGTTTGAGGTACATGACCAGCTGGCGTGCCACGGCCAGGGCCACGTCCTCGCCCAGGTCCTCGGCCACCAGCGCCAGCGCGAGGTCCATGCAAGCGCTGATCCCGGCTCCGGTCCACACGTTCCCGGACCGGACGAAGATGGGGTCCGGGTCGACCGTCACCGCCGGGTGGTCGGCGGCCAGCTGCGCGGCCGTCGACCAGTGGGTGGTGGCCGTCCTGCCGTCCAGCAGGCCGGCCGCGGCCAGCAAGTGTGCGCCCACGCACACCGACGCCACCCGCCGGGCCAGCGGTGCGGCAGTCCGGATCCAGTCCACCACCTCCCGGTCGATCCGGGCGACCGGCCCGCCGGGGTGCAGGTCCACGGCGCCGGGCACCAGCAGCGTGTCCAGCACGCCGTCCACCTCGGCGAACGTGAGGTCCGCAACCACCCGCACGCCCGCCGACGTGGCGACCGCGCCGGAGGCCGGGCCGGCCAGCTGTACGCGGTAGCCCGCCCGACCGCCGGTCTCCCGGTTGGCCAGGGCGAACACCTCGGCCGGACCGGTGACATCGAGGAGGTCGACATCGGGGAACACCGCGATGACGACGCGACGGGTCGTGGACATGCACCCATGGTCACGTTCGCCGCAGGAGGCCGCAATGACGGGCTTCCGTCACATCCGGACATGCGTCGGGCGGTTCAGTCCAGGACCGCCGTGGCCTCGACCTCGACCAGGTGCTCGGGTGTGTGCAGTGCCGCAACCCCCAGCAGCGTGGCGGGCGGAACCGGGGTGACCTGCAGCCGCGCGGCGGCCCGGGCGATGCCGTCCAAGAGCAGGGGCATCTTGTCGGGGGTCCAGTCGACGACGTGGACGGTCAGTTTCGCCACGTCGTCGAAGGAGCCGCCGGCCGCGGACAGCGCGGTGGCCACGTTGAGGTAGCACTGCTCGACCTGGGCGGCGAGGTCGCCCTCGCCGACCGTGGCCCCGTCGCCGTCCCAGGAGACCTGCCCCGCGATGAAGACCAGCTTCGAGCCGGACGCGACGGCCACCTGCCGGTACGCGTCGACCTGAGGCGATCCGACGGGGTTGAACAAGGTGATGGCCATACTGCTGTCTGCCTCCTCGTCATGGCAGCGGCCCGGACCAGCGCTCCGGCCCGACCGCCCGCGCTCTCTTGTGGTTACTCGGAAACCGTAGGAGAGTGACCGGTGACGGGGAAGAACGCACTTTCCGGTGACTGAGGAACCCCATGGTGACCCAACAGCTCAAGGGCGGCGGCACGCCCGACGACGCGGACCTCACGCACGCTGACTCGCTGGCGCGGGAGATCTTCTCGGACGTCGCCAACAAGTGGGCGCTCCTGATCATCGAATCCCTCGGTGAACGCACCCTGCGCTTCACGGAGTTGCGGGGCGAGGTCGACGGCATCAGCCACAAGATGCTCACCCAGAACCTGCGCATGCTGGAGCGCAACGGCCTGGTCGGGCGGACCGTGCACCCCACGGTGCCGCCGCGGGTGGAGTACAACCTCACCAAGGCGGGCACCGCCCTGAGGGCGACCGTCGCCGGCATGGGCGACTGGACCCACCGGTACCTCGGCCACATCGAGGCCTCCCGCCTCCGCTTCGACACCTGACGGCCTCACCCCGCCTCCCGGCGCGCACGGTATCCGCCCCGGTCCGGTCCGGTCCGGGTGCGCAGCCGCAGCAGTGTGCGCCGGCACGAACCTGATGGGCGGTACACGCGCTAGCCTGCGGCCGGTGTGACGATCACCAGGGGGATCTCCTCATGCGGCGTGCGACTGGACGCGTGAGCACTGGGACTCCCTCGTAGACGCGCGGGAAGCCGACCGGGCGGCCGGGCGGCTCGATGTGACGTGAGCCCAGCCCCGGACCACCACCAGGAGGCCCCGAAGAGCCCGGCCTAACGGAACCACTCGGGGTGGCGTGCGGCCAGTTCGTCCATGCCGCGCAGGAAGGTGCGCAGGGTGGTCTGCAGGGGATGCGTTTCGGATTCGCTGAACTCCACCTTCCGGTACTCGAACGAGACCGTCGTGGTCACCACGAGCACGTCCCCGCTGGATCCCCCCTGGTCCGTCACGCTCACCCAGCGCTCCATGACGGCCGACGTGGCCAGCGAGACGCGCCCGAGCAGGCGGTACGGGATGCGCAGGAGATCCGAGGAGGTCGACAGGCACAAGTGCCGGTCGGAGCACACGATGTCGACCGTCCGCGTCTCGAACCAGCCGCTCCTGACGTAGCCGACCAGGTGTTCCTCGCCGGTGATACCGCTCCGGTCCTTCAACTTGGCGAGCCTGCGGCGCTGTGGCCGCCCGTCGGGGACGAGCTCCATGCCCTGGCGGATCAGCAGCACGCGCAAGGAGTCGACGAAGCCGTCCGGCTGGTGTCGGTGCCGCTCGACGTGCTCGTCGACCTGCGCGCGGTCGTAGCCGTGGTGCCCCCTGCCCGACACCCGGGCGAAGTGGGGAGGCCGGGCCTGCGACCACCGGAGCGGGTCGGAGGCGACCGCGATGACCTGGTCGAGGCGGGCGTTGACGTCGCCGATGCGGTAGCCGCGGCCCTCGACGGTGTCGAACGAGGGCCGGCCGGACGGCGTGGTCGCCTGCAGCGGCACCGGGTTCGGGCCCTGCCTGCGGGGGGCGAAGAGGGACGCAGTGCGTGGTGGCGGCGGCAGGTAGGCCCTGTTGCGTACGAGAGGGAAGTTGTCGGCGTTCTTCCTGCTGCTCTGCTCCGGGAGGGGGTACGTCGTGGTCCGCATCCGGCGGCACACCTCGTCCCACAGGTCGCCCATCCGCAGCACGGGCCCCGCGTCCCTAACCCCCTTCTCCATGGCGGTGAGCAGGAAGCCGGTGAACGCGCTGTACGTGTCCCCTTCCGGCGCCGTGGAACGCTTGGTCTCCGGAGCGGAGGTCAGGCAGTACATGCCATGGTGCGGCATCTGGCCCCTGATCACCACGGATCCCTCGCCCATGAGGTCACTGTGCGCGCGGCCGCTGAAACAACAGTCCAGGATGACGATCTTGACGTCCGCCCGGGACAGCTTGACGGCCTCCGCCAGGTACGAGAACGGCAGGCTCGTCCACGGCTGGTCGGGCTCGCTGCCGGTGAGGCTGAGGTGGAGGTCGCCGTTGGTGCCCGTCAGGAGGCCGTGCCCGCTGTAGTACACCAGCAGCGCGTCCGTGGCCTCCTCGGCAGCCGCCGTGACCGGCAGCATGACCTCCTCCGGCCGATCCGGATCGGCCACGGTCACCACGTGCTGCGGGGCGAAGCCGCTCAGCGCCGGGTCCGTGAGGACGTCGCCGAGTCCGCGGACGTTCTGCAGGGAGTGCGGGATGTCCGTGAGGCTCGCCGAGCGGTATGCCGCGGTGCCGATCAGAACGGCGCGTGCGGACGCGAAGGACGGGAGGGCCGCCCTCATCGACCGTCGAGCTCGCGCGTGATGCGGAGGGCGACCTCGTCAGGGTCGTTCAGCCGGGAAGCGTCGATCTCGACCTCCTTCTCCCCGCTGCGCACCCGGATGCGGACGTTCCTCCGCCGTGTGCTCGCCCAGGTTCCGAGGGACGCCGCGACCGCGGTCAGCAGGCCCTGCGGCTCCAGCACGAGCTGGAGGGCGTCCAGCACGGGACCCATGTCGCCGTCCTGTACGGGGGCCTGCTCCGGAGCGATGGCGACGGCCCCGAGGTCGTCGTCCGCACGCAGCCACCTCTCCAGCCGGCGCAGCTCGTCGCCCGCCTCGTCTCCCACCAGGCCGACCCGCACGATCATGATGTCCCCCGAAGGCTCGCGATTCGCAGACCGCACAGAGTAGTCACGTCCGGCCACCAGGGCCGTGGTTCGCCGAAGTCGGCCCCACCGGGCGCAGGACTCCTGTATGGGCGTGAATCTGCCGGGGAACCCGCCTACGGCTTGAGGCCGATCTCCTCGCAGGCGGCCCTGTACCTGTCCGTGCAGATCTCGGCCAGCGTGTAGACGCCGTCGTCGACCACGGTGGACTTGACGTTGCTCCTGGTGAGCGCGATGCCCGGGACGAGCACCGACGGCACGCCCTTGGTGGTGGGGCTGTCGACCTTCTGGTTGATGATCCCGTCGATCCGCTCTCCCTTGGCGAGGGCGACGGCCATCTCGGCGGCGGCCGCGGCCTCGGGGGCGTACCGCTTGTAGACGGTCATGTACTGGTCCCCGGCGACGACCCGCTGCACACCGGCCAGCTCGGCGTCCTGGCCGGTGACCGGAGGCAGGTCGGAGATCCCGGCCGCCTTGAGGGCGGTGATGATGCCGCCCGCCATCCCGTCGTTGGCGGAGTAGACGCCGACGATCCGGCTCTTGCCGAGCGCCGTCAGGGCGGCCGTCATGTTCGTGTTCGCGTTCTCCGGCTTCCACTCGACGGTGTCGTACTCCTTGCCGACGTTCACCTTCCCGTCGAGGACCGAGTGCGCGCCGGACTTGAACTGCTTGGCGTTCGGGTCGGTGACCGAACCGTTCATCATGACGATCTGGCCGTCCCTGGCCTTGTCGCCGAGGGCCTCCAGCAGCGCCTTGGCCTGGATCCGGCCGACGTCCTCGTTGTCGAAGGAGGTGTAGGCGTCGATCGGGCCCTCGGCGAGGCGGTCGTAGGCGACGACCGGGATGCCGGCGTCCTTGGCCTTCTTGACCGCGCCGGCAATGGCCTTGGAGTCCACCGCGTCGATGATCAGGACATCCACCTTATTGGTGATCATGATGTCGACCTGAGAACTTTGGACGGCCGCGTCCTGCTTGGCATTGGCGTAGATCACTTCACCCTTACCGCGCGTGAACTTGGCGACCTCCTTCTCGATCAGCGGCTTGTCGAACTTCTCGTAACGGGCGGTCTGGTTTTCCGGCAGCAGGAGACCGACCTTGATCGCGTCCCCCTTGCCGGAGCCCCCCGGTCTTCCGTCGCCGTCCTCCGCACTACCGCAGGCAGTGAGCGAGACGGCCATCGCGGAAGTGGCGACGGCGACGGCGGCACGACCCAGGTGTGTGTTCACGACGTAAACCTCCATGACAGGGCCGTGTCCTTGCGGCCGAGGTAGAGGCAGTCAACTGCGCGTAAACGGCCATCGTCAAGGAGTGACTTATTAACGAGATGGCAACGTTGCCATCACCAAGAGCGTCGCACAATTCGGCCTTTTGCTCGCTTTTCGGGGCCGCAGGTTCGCCGGTGGAGCTTCAACTTGTGAAGGTTCGGGCGGACACGGGATGTCGGTGACGGCTGCCGGCCGAGCGCCCGCTCGACCGTCAACGGTGTGCTCGGCCCACCGCCGCAACCGCCGGCCGCCCGGATCCGCCCGGCCCCCTGGCGGCAGGAGCGACGCCCGGCAGCCCGTCGGGAGCCGGTGGGGCCCGAAGTGGTGGGGGTCGAGACCTCACGACTTGGTCGGCGCGGGCGACGGTGCGCCGGTGGAGGGCCCGTCCTCGGCCATCTCCATGAGTTCCGTGAAGGGCTTCTGCTCGATGGAGCCGCGCACCCGTTCCAGGCCGTACCGGTCAATGGCCTTCTTGTTCGGCACCGGATGCAGGATGTCGAAATCCACCCGCTCGCCGGGCGGCGCCACTACCACGTAGAGGTACGGCCATGTCTTGCGGTTCACGTACCACAGGGTCAGGCGCTGCCGGCCCCGTGTCACGTTGAGGATCTCGTTGCTGTTCGATATCTGCGCCTGATATCTGAAATAGTCTTCGCTCGGACCCCGCGGATCCGTTTCCTTGCCCTCCTTCTTGAGCGCCTCAAGATTCCTTCCGGAACGCTCGTAGTCGCCGTCTATGGTCATCCTGTCCTTTCTGATCGCGTACAGCTCCGGCTGGACCCTGACCGCTTCGTAGGGGGACCGGTCGGGCTGCTTGATTTCGATGATCTTGTCCTCCGAGAACTCCTGCCCCGGATTCAGGGGCCGCCCCGGGGGCTTGATGAACTCGCCGTCTTGGATCAGCGCGTACCGCGACCCGTCCGAGGGCTTGCCGTGGATCCAGTAGATGCTGCCGAGGACGTAGACCGGAATCTGGCCGGAGTTCTTCACCTCCAGATGGACCGGTAGGTACATCGTCGTCCGGGCCTCGTCCACGCTCGGCTTTCCGAAGGAAGCGGAACTCTGTACCAGCGGAGACGTCGCGTAGGGGATGTAGACCTGCGTATACACCACGTTGGTGACGGCCAGAAGTCCTGAGACGGCAGCGCCGACTGCGATTCTCCTGGGATTGCGAATTCCGCGCCATGCCCGCTCATGGACGAGGATCCCCAGGGTCGCCAGGGACCACAGCGTGAAGAGTATCCACAGCGGGAGGTAGTCGGTGTAGGCCCAATTGACGATCTGCACGGAGAGCAGCGCGAGACTGACGATGAGGGAGACCGAAGCGCCGATCAGGGTGACCATCCCCGAATAGACGACCTTCCGCCTGCTCCAGTAGTCGATCGCGGCCGCTGCGGCGACGATTTCCAGGAGGGCGGAGAAGATGAAGATGGTTCCGGTGAGGCGCCCGGGGTAGGTGAGCGCGCTGAACGTGTCCTTCACGCCGATCTTGATGAGCATGCATGCGGTCGCCAGGAGCCCGACTGCCATGAGCGTGCCGACGACACGCCGCCACCACGGGCGATCCGGCCAGACCATGCAGCCTCCGCCGAGCCAGCGGATTTCGTACCCGGTCGTCAGGCCGGCGCGGCGCAGGAGTCTTTGCAGCTCCCCGAAGGAGCGGACCTTCCCCGCGTGATGGTCGTCGATGGTGACGGGCCGCCAGCCGAGGCCGTCCGGTTGACCCACGGCTACCACGCGTGTGTTCGCCATGGCACCAGTCTCCTGCGGTACGCGGGAGAACGCTCCTGGAGCGCGGTGCCGCCCGAGAGGAGTAACGTCGTGACCGTGGCCCCGTCCTCTACGGGAGGTTCCCATGCGTACACGACTCGTGGGGTTCGCCGGGTTCGTCGCTGCCGTGATGCTGGGCGCTCTCGGCGCCACGGGCACGGTCGCGCAGGCCGACGAACCCGCTGTTGAAGCGAGAACGTGTATGGCCGAAGGCGGGACGGTGGAGTACGACTCCGCAACCGGTCTGTGGACCTGCATCGACGGCAAGTTCGACGGCGAGCCCATCGATTGACGGCTCGGGGCGGGCCTATCCCGGGTAGGGGTCGTAGCAGTCCGGAACGGGGTGGTAGAGGACGTCCCAGGTCTTGGACCCGATGACCCCCTCCTTGGGCAGGCCGTGACACCCCTGGATCCACTTGATCTTGGCCAGGGTCCGGCTGCCGAAGACGCCGTCAGCGGCCAGCTTGGGCACGCCGCCCCACATGTTGGACAGGCACTGCGCCTGCTTCACCACCGCTCCGGTGCTGCCCTGCTTCAAGGTCGGCCGGTAGGACGACGACACGTGCGTGCACCCTCCCGGCGCCGCACCCGCCGACGGCGTGCCGACAACCATGACCCCGGCCGCGAGCGCGGCAACGCTGAGGACGGAGGCGATCCGGCGTTTCAAAGTGGCTCCTCTCGGTGGGCCCCGCCCCGGGGGCCGTCGCTCGGAGCGGCGAACCGGGACCGTAGGGAGGGGGCGATCTGCTATCGGGACCGTCAGGGCGGACTTCGGCCGATGCCGGACCGGTAGCCGGGACCGGCGTAGCTCCATTGTTGGCCGTGCACGTCCGATCCGCAGGGGCGCGCCTGCCGTGGTGCGGGACAGCACCCGGGTGCGCTATGATCGACACCGAGCTCGCCGCCGCAAGGAGCGGAGGTGGGACTGGCGTTGGTGGTCCAAGGAAAGGCACCCCACTTCCTGTGGGGGGATGCAGGTGCAAGGCCTGCCCAGCGCTCGATCAAGGCCCCGGCCTCCTCGCGGAGTCCGGGGCCTTCGCTGTTCCCGGCCCCGCCCGGACCAGCGGCAGGGGCGGAGCCGTCTCCGCCCCCTCCCCGTGGGGCCGCGTGCGGGCGAGCGGGACGTAGGGGTTGGGAGAGACCGCCGCTCACGATGCGGCGCGGGGCCGTGCAGGTCCGCTCCGCCCGCGGTGTGGCCCGAACGGCCCCTGGCGGGCACGCCGTCCGCCCCACAGGGTGGTAGTCGGTGCACGACAGGACGGAAAGGTCCGTCAGCACCGGCCGCAGCCGCCCGTCACCAACCAGCCGTCGCCAGCACCAGCCGCCACCGTCAGCCGCCACCGCCTCCGCCCCGACACCGAAAGGGGTCGTGATGTCCGTCGACACGCAGCCGGAGCCCGCCCAGCTCACCGAAGAAGAGCTCACCTCGCTGAACGCCCACTGGCGCGCGGCGAACTACCTCGCCGTCGGCCAGATCTACCTCATGGCCAATCCCCTGCTGACCGAGCCGCTGCGCCCCGAGCACGTCAAACCACGCTTGCTCGGCCATTGGGGCACCTCGCCCGGACTCAACCTGGTCCACACCCACCTCAACCGCGTCATCCAGGCCCGGGACCTGAACGCCGTGTGCGTCTGGGGTCCCGGGCACGGCGGTCCGGCCGTCCTGGCGAACTCCTGGCTGGAGGGCTCGTACACCGAGGTCTATCCGGACGTCACGCGGGACGCGGCCGGGATGGCCCGGCTCTTCAGGCAGTTCTCCTTCCCCGGAGGGGTGCCGAGCCACGTGGCCCCGGAGACCCCGGGCTCCATCCACGAGGGCGGCGAACTCGGCTACGCGCTCTCGCACGCCTACGGCGCCGCCCTCGACAACCCGGACCTGCTCGTCGCCTGCGTGATCGGCGACGGCGAGGCGGAAACCGGGCCCCTGGCCGCCGCCTGGCATTCCAACAAGTTCCTCGATCCCGTCCACGACGGCGCCGTCCTGCCGATCCTGCACCTCAACGGGTACAAGATCGCCAATCCGTCGGTGTTGTCCCGGCTGCCCCGCGCCGAACTCGACGCCCTCCTGCACGGCTACGGGCACGACCCCGTCCACGTGTCCGGCGACGACCCGGCCACCGTGCACCGCGCGATGGCGCACGCCATGGACACGGCGCTGGACCGGATCGCCGCCGCACAAGAAGCCGCCCGCACCGGCGGCAGCACCGACCGGCCCCGATGGCCGGTGATCGTGCTGCGCACCCCGAAGGGCTGGACCGGCCCCGCCGAAGTGGACGGCCTGCCCGTGGAGGGCACCTGGCGCGCCCACCAGGTCCCGCTGGCCGCCGTACGGGACGACCCGGAGCACCTGCGGCAGCTGGAGCAGTGGATGCGCTCCTACCGTCCGGAGGAGCTGTTCGACGAGTACGGCGCCCCGCGCCCCGACGTACTCGCCGGGATCCCACAGGGCACGCGCCGACTCGGCGCGACCCCGCACGCCAACGGCGGACTCCTGCTGCGCGAGCTGCCCCTCCCGCCGCTGGAGCGGCACGCCGTGGAGGTCGACAAGCCCGGCGCGACGCAGCACGAGCCCACGCGCGTCCTCGGCGACCTGCTCCAGGACGTGATGCGGGCCACCGCCGACCGGCGCGACTTCCGCCTCGTCGGCCCCGACGAGACCGCCTCCAACCGCCTCCAGGCCGTCTACGCCGCCAGCGGCAAGGCCTGGCAGGCCGACGTCCTCGACGTGGACGAACACCTGGAACGCCACGGCCGGGTGATGGAGATCCTGTCCGAGCACACCTGCCAGGGCTGGTTGGAGGGCTACCTCCTCACCGGCCGCCACGGACTGTTCTCCTGCTACGAGGCCTTCGTCCACATCGTCGACTCGATGGTCAACCAACACATCAAATGGCTGCGCACCACCCGCCGCCTTCCGTGGCGTGCCCCGATCGCCTCGCTCAACTACCTGCTCACCTCGCACGTGTGGCGGCAGGACCACAACGGCTTCTCCCACCAGGACCCCGGCTTCGTCGACCACGTCCTCAACAAGAGCCCCGAAGCGGTACGGGTGTACCTGCCGCCGGACGCCAACACCCTGCTGTCGGTGGCCGACCACGTGCTGCGCAGCCGCGACTACGTCAACGTGGTCGTCGCGGGCAAGCAGCCCTGCTTCGACTGGCTGTCGATGGACCAGGCGAAGGTCCACTGCGCGCGCGGCGCCGGCATCTGGGAGTGGGCCGGCACCGAGGACGGCACCCGGGAGCCGGACGTGGTGCTCGCCTGCGCCGGAGACGTACCCACGCAGGAGGTGCTGGCCGCAGCCCAACTGCTGCGCAGGCACCTGCCGGACCTGGCCGTGCGCGTGGTCAACGTCGTGGACATCGCGCGTCTCCTGCCCCCCGGCGAGCACCCGCACGGCATGGGCGACGCAGAGTACGACGGGCTCTTCACCACGCAGCGGCCGGTGATCTTCGCCTACCACGGCTACCCGTGGCTCGTGCACCGGCTGGCCTACCGGCGCACCGGCCACCGCAACCTGCACGTGCGCGGCTACAAGGAGATCGGCACGACGACCACCCCGTTCGACATGGTCGTCCGCAACGACCTCGACCGCTACCGCTTGGTCATGGACGTCATCGACCGTGTCCCCGGCCTCGCGGTACGCGCCGCGGCCGTACGCCAGCGCATGGAAGAGACCCGGCAGCGCCACCACGACTGGATCCGCGAGCACGGCACGGACCTGCCCGAGGTCGCCGACTGGTCCTGGGACGGCTGAGGCCACCGGTCAGCGGAAGGCGGCGGCGTTCTCCTCGGCCCACCGGTGGAACGGCCTCGCCGGGAAGCCGGTGACCCGCTCAACGGTGTCGTGCACCCTGAGCAGCTCCTCGTTGACGTCCCCGCCCGTCACGTCGAGGACGGCGTCCGCGACCTCGTCCCCCAGGTACGGGGCCATGTCACGGTGGGCCTCCTCCCGGCTGACCGCGGCCACGGGCACCTCGCGCCCCAATGCCCCCGCGATGGCGGCCACCTGCTGCCGCGCGGTCACCCGCTCCGGGCCGGTCAGGGTGTACGTCCGGCCCCGGTGGCGGGCCTCGACCAACGCCGCCCGCGCCACCGAAGCGATGTCGGCGGGGTGGATCGTGGGCAGTCCGGTGTCCGCGTACGGCAGCCGGACCGGCTGGTGTCCACGGATCGCCGCCGCCCACCACAGGGCGTTCGACGCGAACTGCGTGGGACGCAGGACGGTCCAGGCCGTTCCGCCGTCCTTGACCAGCTGCTCGGTGACCAGGTGCTGCGCGGCGGGGCCGAGGTGCGGATGGGTCTGGACGGTGATGGACGACACCAGCACCACGTGCTCCACACCGGCCCGTCGGGCGGCGTCGACGACCGCGGCGTCCGAACCCGAACCCATGCCCGGCACCAGGAACAGCGAGCGCACACCGTCCAGGGCGGGCCCCAACGAGGCCGCATCGGCCAGGTCGCCCACGACCGGCTCGACGCCCTCCGGGAACGAAGCCCGTGCCGGATCCCGCGTGAGCCCTCTGAGCGGCCCGGCACCGCAGGCGCGGAGCTCCTCCACCAGGGCACGGCCGATGTTCCCGGTGGCTCCCGTCACGAGGATCACGAGCCTCTCCTTCCGTCGTCAGTGGTCAACGGGGCAAACGCTAGGAGCTCGACCGCACTTGAGGTCAACGGGAACGGCTGCCGGCGTGCGAGCGGAAGCGGAACGCCAAGGCACGCAGTCGGACAGCCGATTCCGGAAGCCCGAGCGAAATTCCCTTGCCCAATGGTCAAGAAGTGTTGACCATTGGGGGCATGCCTACCGATGATCTTCCCGAGACGTTCCACGTCTCCACTGACGAGCAGCTACGCGCCGTCTCCAATCTCACGCGTCACCGGATCATGGCCGTGCTCCGCTTCGAGCCCGCGACGATCACGCAGATCGCCGAGCGAGTGGGCCTCGCGAAGGGGAGTTCCAGCTACCACGTACGGCTGCTCGAACGGGCCGGCCTGGTGAAGGTGGTACGGACGCGGAAGGTCCGGGGGGTCACCGAGCGGTACTACGCGATGGCCGCGCGGGCGATCGTGCTGCCCGATCCGGGCGAGGGAGGCCCGGACGTACTGATGCGGCACGCGGTGGCGGACCTGGAGGCAGCGCCGGCGGATGGCGAGCGGCACGTGCGGATGGCGCATCTGAGGCTCACCGAGGAGCAGTTCGCGGAGCTGGGGGCACGGCTGCAAGCACTGGCGGACGAGTACCGGGAGCTGTCCGATCCGTCGCTGCCGGACGCGTCACTCGTCTTCGCGCTGTTCCACCCGTCCTCGCGCGGGCGGGCCGAAGGGGACGCCAAGTGACCTCAGGGGTTCGGAAGCTGCCGACCGGCTTCGGACGGCTGTGGACTGCGCAGACGGTGTCCTCGCTCGGTGACGGGGTGTCGCACGCCGCGCTGCCCCTGCTCGCACTGACGTTGACGCGGGATCCGATGGCGCTCGCCGTCGTCACGGCCGCCGGAACGCTGCCGTGGCTGCTCTTCGGGGTGCTCGGCGGTGCGCTGGTGGACCGCTGGGACCGTCGGCGCACGATGTGGGTCACGGACGCGGCGCGTGCGGTGCTGCTCGCGATACCGGCGGCAGCGGCCGCGCTCGACGTGCTGAGCATTCCCCTGCTCGCGGTCGTCGCCTTCCTCCTCGGCCTCGGCGGACTCTTCTTCGACACGGCCGCCACGGCCTACCTGCCGGATCTGCTCGGCCGCGACCCCGCGCTCCTGGAGCGCGCCAACTCCCGCCTGCGCGGCACCCAGACCGCCGCGTCCGGCTTCGCCGGGCCGCCCGCGGGCAGTGCCCTGCTCGCGCTCGGGCGGGCGGTCCCGCTGCTCGCCGACGCGGTCTCGTTCGCGCTCTCCGCACTGCTCGTACGGTCGCTGCCCGCCGCACCCCGGCCCGTACCGCAGGCCCGTGAGTCGCTGCTGCGGCAGGCGCGGGCCGGCGCCTCGTACGTCTTCCGGGATCAGCTGCTGCTCGGGCTCGCGCTGCGTCCGGCGGTCGGGAACATCGCCTTCCTCGCAGTGGAGACCGTACTCGCCCTCTTCGCCCACGACCGCCTCGGCATCGGCACCTTCGGCTTCGGCCTGCTCCTCACGGCGGAGGCCACCGGCGGTCTGCTCGGCGCGGGCATCGCCTCCTTCCTCGGCCGACGACTCGGCACCGGCACCGCGCTGACCTGCACGGCCGCAGTCGAGGGACTCGCCATCCTGGGCCTTGCCGTCGCCCCGAACCCGTACGTCGCCGGCCTCGCGCTCGCCGTCTGCGGCGCGGGCATGGGCGCCACGATGGTGCTCGGCCCCTCCCTCCGACAGGCGATCGTGCCCGCCCACCTGATGGGCCGGGTCGCCTCCACCTCCCGGATGCTGGCCATGTGCGCCGCCCCGTTCGGCGCCTTCCTCGGCGGCTGGCTGGCCACCACCTACGACGTACGCACCCCGCTCTACACCGCCGCCGGCCTCCTCCTCACCATGACCACCGTCACCGCGACCATGACCAGCAACCGCCGGGTCGAGGCGGCGCTGCGTGCCGCCGCCCCGGCCGACGATCCAGACCACCCGGAATCCCGGGATCTGGTTCAGGAGCGTGCCGTCTAGGTGTATTGCCCAGTGAGGTTGGGGACGCGGCTGGCGGGTGGTTTGCCTGCGAGCGCGGTGTGTCCGCGGTGGTGATTGTAGGAGTGCAGCC
>NZ_JBHWJJ010000146.1:0-20398 GCF_042732005.1 Streptomyces sp. NPDC059851
AAACCCGGTGGCCGGGTGGCGGCGGGGGCCGCCACCCGGTGGCCCGGCCGCGGGTTCAGCGGCGCGGCCGGGCCCTCACATCAGAGGAGCTGCTTGCCGCCGAGGACGTCCTTGGGCCCCGTGTTCTTGATCCCGGTCACCTTGCGGAAGCTGCCGGCCTTGGTGAGGGTGGGGCGCTCATACGTCATGGTCGAACTCCTTTTCGCTTCGATGGTTTACGGCGTGCATGCGCATGCGGCGGTTTCCCGATCCGGAGACCGCTTTTCCGCTCGCTTAAGCTACGCAGCACAAACGGATCATCACAATGGCGTGGCCGATCCGGGCCGTAGTGCGTTCGAGGCGTGCAAGGTGCGACACGCGCCGTCAAGCGAATCTGCAGGCCTCCCTATTCGCTGGAATCCGACCACATGCGCAACACCCGCAACAGCGGGGACGTAAAAGCATACTTTTCGGAAGTGCTGAACGGCTAAGGAAGTGGCCGGCCGTGTTCGCCAGTGCCGCCAGCCGGCAGCCGAGGACCGGCTACTCGCTGGGGGCGGGACGGAATCGCACGAAATCGATCTCGTTCGCATTCGTGGCGAAATCGACCTTCCAGCGTCCGGGACCCAGCTCGATGACTCCTACGCCGCTGTCCGCGTCAATCCGCTCCGGATCGGCGGCCCCGGGATAGGCGGAATCGAACATGTAAAGGCGGCCGTCGGCCAGCGAGATGACATCCACTCCGATGGAGCGCCAGTTACTCTCGGAGATCCTCTTGGGATCGTCTTCGGTTTCGTCGATCGACGAGCGCACGAGGGTCCCGCCCTCGCAGTCCGCTTCGAACCACGTGACCGTTTCGCCGTCAAGGACAAGAGCAGGACGCCCTTGCACATCGACCCATCCGAAGCCGCCGAACGGCGTCGTCTCGGAAACGGGCGGATCGCACGCCCGGTCATAGTCGCACTCCGGCCCGCCCGCAGCGCCCCAGGTCCAGCCCTCGGGAACCTGGACACCCACGGGAGGCAGCGTTCCCCGCCAGTGCTCGGTGGTCTCTGCCGGAACCACGATGATCGGTCCGCCACCCGAAGACGTCCACGGTCGGCCGCATTCATCGATGTTGGAACCCACGAGCACCCCCAGTGTGATCTTCTCATGCCGCACACCTCACACGACATGGACATGGTTTCACGCACGTCCCGAGGGTTGCGCGGGGTGGTCCGCTCGGACGCCACCAGCCCGGTCCGAGGTCCCCCGCCGCCTGCGGTCGGTCGCGGGCGAATGGCGTGCGCGTTGAACGACCGTGCCGCTCGCTGCGTGTATGGGTCGAACGACACGGGCGGGAACAAGAGGAAGGACGGCGCCGGCGTGGGTGACGACGCTCAGACGTGGCATGGACGGGCGGCATGCCGCAATGCAGATCCGGACGACTTGTTCGTCGACGGGGCGGCCCAGAACACCGCGAAAGCCGTGTGCACCGACTGCGCGGTGAGGCTCGAGTGCCTTGCACAAGCCTTGGACAACCGGATCGAGTACGGCGTCTGGGGCGGCATGACCGAGCGGGAGCGGCGAGCTCTCTTGCGACGCCGGCCCATGGTGACGTCTTGGCGGCGCCTTCTGGAGATCGCGCGCACCGAGCACCGGCAGCGTGCTCGGGCGCACCTGAACACGAAGGCTGGGACCGCCTGACCGCCTGACCGCCTGACCGCCTGACGGCCGGTCGAGCACCGGCCGCCGGGTACCCGCACCACGCCCTACAGGTGACGGTCCGTGATCTCGCACCGCCTTTGTCCCATCCTTGCCTTGCGGGCTTCGGAAGCGAAGGCGAGGCGGGTATCTGTGAATCTCGACGACGTGGTCAGCTGTGAGGTCCATCCGGCCATCGGCATTGCTCGCGTGGGCAACAGCCCCACCGAGTTCTTCATCGGCCCCGAGCGGCCGGGAGTCCCGCCCGAGCCCGACGGCGGTTTCAAGGACACCGCCGGGCGGGTGAAGCGGCAGGCGGCCCGATTCCGGGTGTACGGCTACGACAAGGACGGCAACGTCCTGGGTGAGCTGACGTCGGACGACGCCAGGATCTCGTGGACGGTCGAGCTCGCGAACTCCAAGGCCGACTGGTTCAAGTTCCTCGGCCGCTTCCACGGCGCGCCGGAGACCACGCCGGGTGGGACGGCCACCGCAGCAGCGGTGACCGGCGACCGGGACCCGCGCAACCGCCGCAATCAGGGGATCGATGTCAACGACCCCCGGGAACGCGCGCGGCTCGTCATCAAACCGGGCCCCCGGACCGTGACCGGTCCTTCCCAGGACGGAGGAAAGGCCCGGTTCGACACGGGGACCTTCCTCGACAGGCCGGTGCCGCTCGGGGAGCTCCGCACCGACGACAAGGGGCGGCTCCTGGTCCTCGGCGGCTTCGGCCACTCCGGGACGACCGTGACGGAGAATCCGATCACCCACTACGCCAACAACGACGGCTGGTTCGACGACGTGTCGGACGGCCCGGTGGCCGCCACAGTGACACTGCGCGGCGCTGGGGGCGGTGACGGCAGCACGAGCCGAACGGTCGAGGCGCGGTCCGCGTGGGTGGTCGTCGGACCGCCCGATTTCTCCCCCCACACCACGAATCTCGTGACCCTCTACGACGTGATCGCCGAGGCTCAGGGGTACGGGCAGGAGGAGCAGGTCTCGTTCACCCGGCACATCTACCCGATCCTGCAGCGCATCAGCGACTACCGGTGGGTCAACGCCGCCGCGCTGCGGGGCCACGGTGAGGGCGAGGCCGGCCATTTCACCGCCCCGGCGACGCTCGCGCGCCTGGCCTCCAACTCGCCCGACAGCAAGGAGCTGCGCAAGGGTGTCTTCGAGCGCCTGCGCAGCCCGGAGCCGAACGTCGCGGAAGCCACCTCCGTCTACATGCCGCAGCTCGCCGGCGACGACGGGGACCCGGTGGACGGCCGCCCCCGGACGTGGATGACGTTGCTGCCGGGCCAGTACGAGCGGATGCGTCGCTGGGCCGAGGGCGATTTCACCGCCGACTGGACGGGCCGGGCTCCGGAACCCGAGGAGCCGGACCTGGCACGGGAACCACACGCCCTGGTGCAGGCGGCCCTGGAGGCCTGCTCGGGGGGCCCGTTCTATCCCGGCATCGAGGCGACGTACGTCGTCCAGCAGCCGCAGACCTGGTCCGGGCCGTTCAGGGTCCGCGAGGACTTCGCACCGGGCGATCTGACGAAGCACATGGCCCTGCCCTGGCAGGCCGACTTCTACGAGTGCCACACCCACTGGTGGCCCGCCCAGCGGCCCGACGACGTGTACCCCGAATCCCACTTCCTCGCACTGGTCCGCGCTGCTGGTGACCAGAGCGAGGTCAGCGCCGGGCATTTCCCGTTCCGCCAGCCGTGGGCCCGCGGGGTCGGGGAACAGGTGATCTACCAGCCGAAAGTGGAGCGAAAAGCAGACCAAAGCGAAGGCTCGTACCGCAACCGCGTGGCCGAGCGGTGGAAGCTGATCCGCGAGCACGCCGGTGACAACGACATGGTCGAGCAGTGGAGCCGGCTGGGCTTCGTGGTTCCCCGCCGGGCCCCGGACGGCAGCCGTGCCCTGGTCGAGACCGAACGCTCCGCTCACGTCGGGCTCAGTGACCGCGAATGGTTCTACACGCTGCAACATCCGGACCGGTTCCCGGAGCAGGTCAAGGCCGCCCGTGAATACGTCCGGAAGGTCCTCGCCGACGCCGTGGTCACCCAGAACAGCCCCCATGCACCGCAGACGCTGCGGCCCTTCCGCTACACCCGGGAGAACCTGGAGGAGCGGCTCGACCTCATCTACACGCAGCTCGCCCAGGAGGCGGAGGTCTACGACGCCGCCGATCCGCTCAAGGAACGGCTCTTCCGCACCCGCGAGTCGGTCGTCGAACGCGTCCGCCAGATGGCCCCGTTCAACCTGCTCGACGGTGTCTGGCTCCGCAACATCACCCCGGCGAAGCCGATCGACGACGTCCACGCCCTGCTGTTCACCATCTGGAAGGAGGAGGTCGGCGACGGCAACCCGGCGCTGAACCACTCCAGCCTGTACCAGAACCTGCTGGAGCAACTGGGCATCTTCCTGCCGCCGGTGGACTCCCACGCCTTCTCCACCCGGCCCGAGCTCCTCGACTCGGCGTACACCGTCCCCGCGTTCGAACTGGCCATCTCCCTGTACCCCGAAGAGTTCTTCCCCGAGCTCCTCGGCATGACGCTGTACTTGGAGTGGGAGATCCTGGACGTGGTGCCCATGGCCGATCTGCTGGACCACCACCAGATCGACTCGCGCTTCTACCGCATGCACATCGGCATCGACAACGCGGCTCAAGGACACGGCGCGCTCGCGCGCGACGCCGTCATGCTCTACCTCGACCAGATGTACGCCGACGGGGGCGACGACGCGGTCCAGCGCCAGTGGCAGCGCATCTGGAACGGCTACGTGGCGTTCCAGACCACGGGAACCCTGGGCGAGGACCTCGCCTCGACCGTGCTCCAACCGCCCACCGCCGAACAGCGGCTGATCAAGATGATCGAGGACAGGGCGCGCTGGGCCGCGCGCAACCACGACGGGACGATGCTCGGCGACAGCTATCTGAACGACTGGTTCGCCGACCCGCAGGGGCTGCTGCGGACCCTCAGCACTTCCGACTGGGTCACCCCCGGAGACCACAAGCGCAGCAAGCTCTTCGAGCTGTTCAACTGGAACGGCCCCATGTACAAGGTCTTCGACGAGGAGGAGACCGGAGTGTGGCGGGAGTGGATCGACTCGCTCGGCCGACCGCCGTCCCCGCCCCGCACTTTCTCCCCGCTGGAGTCGATGGTCCTCCTCACGGACGCCATGCGTGCCCGACCGGACGGCTTCCTCTCCGAAGCGGGTGCCGTGGTGGGGCCGCAGCCGGGCAACCCGGAGCACGTGGTGGAGCGGCCGGCCGCCTGGTGGTCCCTGCAGCCGACGGAGGCGCTGCTGGCCGCTGTCGCCCATCCCGCCAACCGTGCCCGCAGCGGGTCGGGTGAGGAGTCTGCGGTCCACGCGGGAGGCGGCACCCGGGGCGCCACGGACTTCGTACGCGCGTTCTTCGCGTCGGTCGAAAGGCCCGCCCTCGTGGACGACCTGCCCGTCACCGGCACTCCCCAGGACATCGTCGACGAGTGGGTCGAGGCCGGCTGCCCGCTGCCCGACCAGCAGGTTCCGGTCAGCAGGGTCAGCCTGTCGACGCCCCAGCCGGTGGCCGAAGCCGACAGCCCGCTGCGCATGCGCATCCACGGCATGGGCGGAATCCACTGAGCGGACACGATGCCGGCGCGGACGTCCTCGTGGCCGGTGGCGGGCCGGCAGGGGCGGCCGCCGCCCTCACCCTCGCCCACTCCGGCGCCGAGGTCGTCCTCGTCCACCCGGATGCCCCGCCCGGGTGGCGGGTGGGAGAGAGCCTGGCCCCGTCGGCGCGCCCCCTGCTGGAACGCCTCGGGGTCCTCGACCGGGTCGGCACGGACGGCCACCTGCCGTACTACGGCAACCGTTCCGCCTGGGGCCGAGCCACACTGACCGCATCAGATTTCGTCCGCAGCCCCTACGGCCCGGGCTGGCACCTCGACCGGCGGCGGTTCGACGCCTCGTTGCGCGCGGCGGCCCGGGACGCCGGCGTGCGCCACCGCCCGGGCAGCGTCACCCACCTGACCCGCGCCGGGAACCACTGGCGGGCGACCGTGTCCGGGGCCGAGATCACCGCACCGTACGTCGTCGACGCCACGGGGGCGCGTGCCCGTCTCGCCCGGCGGACCGGCGCACGGCTGGTCCACACCGACCACCTCGTGGCCGTCACCGCCCTCCTGCCGAACACCGGTCAAGGGGGCGGCGGGAGCGCCACGCACGAGAACGCGACCGAGCACACCTCACTCATCGAGTCCACGCCCTTCGGCTGGTGGTACACCGCGCCCCTGCCCTCGGGACAGCTCGTCGTCATGGCGGTCACCGACGCCGACCTCGTCCGGGAGGCGGGACTGCGGACACCGGACGGATGGTGGGCCGCACTCGGCCGCAGCCGGCACATCGGCGCCCGGCTGCCCGCGCGGACGCGGCCGCCGGAACGACTCGCCGTGCTCCGTGCGGGCACGTCCCGTACGCTGCCTGCCGCCGGCCCCGGATGGGTGGCGGTGGGCGATGCGGCCACCGCCACCGACCCAGTCGCCGCCCGCGGCATCACCTCCGCGCTCTCGACCGGCATGGCCGCCGCCGACGCGCTCACCGCGAACGCCCGCGGCGACGACGAAGCGATCCGCCGCTACGCCGGTCAGGTCACCGAGGTCCACACCGAGTTCCTGCACGCCCGCGCAGCCTGCTACCGGACCGAACGCCGATGGGACACGCCGTTCTGGCTCCGTCGCCGCCGGCCCCCCTCGGGCCCGGACGAGCCGCATCGACGCGGAACCGCTCCAGGTCCACGGCCGGCCGCGGACGGCGGTTGAGCGCCCGCGGTCCCGCCCGTCCCGGCGCCCGCCAGGACCCAAGTACCCTGTGCCGGACTGCACTTGTACGAGCACCGAGCAGCTGGCATCGCGGGGGAGCACGCATGTGGGGACGGGGCACGGTCCTCGGGGACCGGTACACGCTGACCGAGCGGATCGGCGGCGGGGGAATGGGCGAGGTGTGGCGCGCCGACGACGGGGTGCTCAGGCGGCAGGTCGCGGTGAAGGTCCTGCTGCCCGCACTGCTCGACGCCCCCGGCTTCGCCGCCCGGTTCCGGCGCGAGGCCACCGTCCTCGCCTCGCTCAGCCACCCCGGCATCGTCGACGTCCACGACTACGGCGAGAGCCCGCTGCCGTCGGGCGAGCGGGTCGCCTACATCGTCATGGAACTCATCGAGGGCCGGACCCTCGGCGAGGTCCGCGCCCGGTCCGGACCGCTCCCGACCGAGCAGGTGCTCGACATCGCGGCACAGGCCCTGGAGGCCCTGCACGCCGCACATCTGAGCGGAGTGACCCACCGCGACATCAAGCCGTCGAACCTGATGGTGTCCGAGGACGGGCGGGTCACCGTCACCGATTTCGGCATCGCCCGTTCCAGCGCGGCCACCACCAGCATCACCGACTCCCACGCGGTGCTCGGCACCGCCCTGTACATGGCGCCCGAGCAGGCGGAGGGCCACGGCGCCATCGCCGCCTCCGACCTCTACTCCACGGGCGTCGTCTGCTACGAACTGCTCACCGGAGAGCCGCCGTTCACCGGTGACTCGGTGATCGAGATCGCGCTCAAGCACGTCCGGGAGCCCGCGCCCGACCTCCCCGGCGAGTTCCCCGGCCCGGTACGCGCGTTCGTCGCCCGGGCGCTGGCCAAGAAGCCCGAGGAGCGGTACGCCGACGCCTCGGTCATGGCCGCGGCGGCCCGCAGGGCGGCGGCCGGCCGGCCGCTGGGCGAGCTCGACGCGCCGGCGGGCCCGGTCGTCGCCGGACCCGCGCCGGCTCCGGCCGAGCCGGCGGGCGGGCGGAAGTGGTGGCAGCGGCTGCGGGTTCCCACGGGCGTCGTCGTACCGGTCGCCGTGTCGGTGACGGTGACCGTCACGGTGGCGGTCACCGTCCTGCAGGTGGCGCCCTGGGCGCGGGACTCCGAGGCGCGGGGCGCGGGCGCGCAGCCCTCCGCCTCGGTGTCCGCCCAGGGTCCCGGCAGCGCTCTCCCGCCGCCAGGCACCACGGGCCCCGACGGCAACCAGCCCGCTTCGCCCGGTTCCGCCGCCACGCCGCCGGCCCAGGACCCCACCGCCGGGCAGGGCGGCGGCACGGGCACGGCCCCCGGCGGCCCCGGCGGGGGACAGGTGACCGGCCCGACGCAGAACGCCGCCGGCGGTTCGCCGAACGGCGGCGGCAGCCCCTCGGGCGGCACCCCGTCCGGCGGCAGCCCCTCGGGCGGCGGCAGCCCGTCCGGCAGCGGAAGCCCGTCCGGCGGCGCGGGCGGCGGCTCCGGTTCGACCCCGCCCCAGGGTTGCGGAGGAGGCGTCTGGGGTGCCATCACCAACGTCGGCGACGGCCTCAAGGTCGGCCTGGGCTCCTCCAGCCAGGCGTCGGGAACGAAGGTGGTGATGGGCGGCACCACGGCCTTCGGTTGGGTGTACGAGCGGAGCAGCTACGAAAGCTTCCGGGTCTGCTCGCCGAGCGGCGCCCCCCTCGCCCGTGCCCTGACCCACTTCGGCGACACCGTGCGCGTCGAGCTCGGCGGAGCCGGCGGAGGGCTGTGGTGGAACCTGGAGCGGGTCCCGTCCTCGAACGCGTACTACATCAAGGACATCGCCTTCCAGGGCGGCTGCCTGACGGCCAACGGCTCCGGCCAGCAGCTGACGGTCGTCCCCTGCGTTTCCGGTAACAAGGCCCAGCAGTGGCGGATCCCCTGAGAACCCGCCGTGCCCCCGTGTGGCCATGGGGGTCGCTGCAGCCGCTGATCCCGCCGTCCGCCGTCCGCCGAAGGTCCGGCCGCAGGGCGGCGGCGCGCAGGACGCGCCTGATGAGGTGCTGTTCGCCGCCGCCGGTCGTGGGGTCCGTAGGGGCTCCCTGGCGAAGGCGCCGAGCGGCTCTTGGACTGCGCCGAGGTCCGCGCTACAGCGAGTTCAGGTACGAATCGACCGGGCCGTACCGCATGGGAGCGCCACCGTGCGGCGTGGGGGCGACGGGACCGGACCGCAGGTCCGGTTGGACCTCCTGGCGGCCCTTGCGCACCAGCGTGTTGACGAGCACGGGAGTGGAGACCCCGATGTACAGGGCGCCCCAGTACGAGGTGGCGGGCATCAGCAAGGCCAGCACTCCGCCGAGCGCCGCGAAGGCCACCGACACCACCACGTAGAACCAGGACCACGTGAAGCGCGCCGGATCCTCGCGGATTCCGTAGAGCCGGACGATCTCCGGCGCCAGCGCCCCCACGACGCCCAGCGCAAAAACGACTCCGGAATGCACCTCATCGATGCTAGCGGCGATGCTTCGGCCGCAGGTGAGACGCGCGGTAGGAGAGTGCTCACTTCTGCGATCAGGCGGTGCCAGGATTCGCTGCCGCGTAGGACTGGGCGACCTTGACCGCCATAGCCCTGCACACAGCAGCCCATCGCCCGTCAATGTCGGTGAGCATGCCGATCCGCGCGCCGATGCGGCCCTCCTGCCCTACGCCAGCCATCCCGATGCCCGGGTGAGGGGCGCGGTGGCGCGGGGGTTCGGTACGTGGTCCGAGCTGCCTGCATTCTCGGATGTGGTTCGTGAGGCACTCCTGGTGCTGATGACGGACACGGATACGGCGGTACGGCGGGACGCCTGCCTCACGGTCGGCCAGGGCAAGGACCGCGATCCCGTCCTCGCCGAAGCCATGGCCGCTCTGCTGGACGATACGGACCGCCAGGTCCAGGTCGCCGCCGTGCACGGGCTCGCTCTCCACGATGACGCGCGGTGCGTGGAAGCGGCACGCCGTCTCGGCCCGCCGCAACCTGGCTTCCTGACCGAGGAGCACTACCTCGGTACGGAGCGGGCATGAAGCACGGCCGCGGAGCCGTTTCCCGCGGGTGGACCCGTGTGGTCCCCCTCCGGCCATCGGTGCGGTGGGTGAGCTCAGCAGCCCTCCCGGTGCTGCACCGCTGCCCACCCACCCGATGGACGGTAGGCCCGCACCTGTTCCTCCCCTTGATCGTTTACCGGTCATGCCACGTATCAAGAACGTCGCCGCGCTGTTTGCGGCCTGCGTCCTCCCCCTGCTTGCTGCCACGCCGGCCAGTGCCGAAGTACACGGGCAGTGCGGCAAGTACATCTGCGTCATGACGGCGCACCACAACCGGTTCGTCCAGGACATCACCGTCAGGACCAAGGACGGTCTCCCCGGCACGCTCCGCTCCTACTGGGGCGACTTCCACTCCTCGAAGGTCAACGCCGCGAGCCACCGGTGGGAGGTGGGCTACGAGCAGGCGGGTGCGAAACTCGTGTGCGGTGGCCTGGAGCGCGATGGCCGAACGATCGAAGACGGGATCTGCGTCACGATCTGATCCCCACCTCCCTCCGAGCCCTGACCTCCGTACCGCAGACCAACGGAGGTCAGGGCTCTCTACGCCCGGAACCGACAACGGAGCCGGCCGCGCTGAAGGCGCGGAGCTGATTTCCGCCTTGCTCCTCACAGCCGTCGCAGTTGGCTCTTCGGGGGACTGCCGCTGCTCACGGAACCGACGGGGTTCTACACCGGAGCGGGTCGACCCCGGAGGCCGTCTCAGGGCAGACTCGGAACTGCAAGCCGAGTGGGGGAGTCCTGATGGGTGCGCAGCCGATCCAGCGGACTCGGTGCCGACGCCGTGCATCCGTCAGCCGCCGCCGGTCGGGATGCGTCCGAGCTCCTTGATGTCGACGTGGACCAGGTCGCCGACCCTGTCGTGCTCGTAGCGGATGACCTCGCGCAGCTGCTCGCCGGTCGTGGATCCAGGTCCCGGAGCCGGTTGAGTCCTCGCCCCACCAGGAGGCGGTGCACGGTCGCCGGCGCGAGTGTGACGCCGTGCAGTCGCTGTGGGTCGGCGGCGAGCCGGGCTGGTCCGTGCTTGGTCTGCCGCCGCAGCGCCTCCACCAGGTCGGCGATGTCCTCGGGGGTGCGGGCGGGACTGGTGGCGGGACGGGAGGAGTGGTCGAGCAGTCCGTTCTCGCCGTGCGCGCGCCAGCGGGCGTACCACTTCGCCAGGCAGCGGCGGGAGATCCCGGCTTCCGCAGCGACGTGCGCGATCGGACGTCCCGCGTCGCCCCGCAGACACAAGCGCAGACGACCTTCGGGGGTCAGCGGTGCGTTCCGATGTCCCCTGCTGGTGGCGCTCCTGGACCCGGCGGCCGCGTTCACCGGGAGCCCTGGGATCTCAGGGCTCCCGCGTGAGCGGCTGTGCGTGGCGTCAGCGTGCGAACTTTTCGATGGCCGCCGGGGTGACGGGGGTGAAGAAGTTGACGAGGTTGCCGTCCGGGTCGCGGAACAGCAGCGACCGGTTGCCCCAGGGCATCGTGGTGGGCTCGTTGACGAAGTCGGTGACGAAGCCGGTCAGGTTCTGGTGAACGCGGTCCACGTCGTCGACGAGGAACTCGGTGATCACGCTGTGGTTGTCCGCCGGGCGGGCAGAGCCCGGGGCGAACAGCGGGACGGTGCGGGTGCCGGCGATCGCGAGGGTGGCGCCCGCGGTCCGGAGTTCGGCGAAGTCCTCGGTGGCCCACGTCGCCCGCGCCCCCGTGGCTCGCTCGTAGAAGTCGACGAGGCGTGCGACGTCGCTGGTGATGATGCGGATCGAGACGAAGTCCATGGGAATCTCCTTGGCTGTGCTGGACGCGTGCTCGTCGCAGGCTAGGAGGAATAGTGGACAGAATCGGTCCTGTATTCGCGTTAGGCTGCCAACATGCCTCGACCAACCGGCCGCGTGCTGAGACTCCTGGAGCTGCTGCAGTCGGGCGGCACCCGGACGGTGGCCGAACTCGCCGACCGGCTCGGCGTCGAAGGGCGCACCGTGCGCCGGTATGTGGACCAACTGATCGACCTCGACGTGCCCGTGGAATCGGTGCGCGGCCGCTACGGCGGGTACCGGCTGGCTCCCGGCTACCGCCTGCCTCCGCTCATGCTCAGCGACGACGAGGCGCTGGCCGTGCTGCTCGGCCTGGTGGCGGGCCGTCGAGCAGGGTTGACGACGACGGAGCGCACGGCAAGCGAGACGGCGTCGGCGAAGATCCGGCGGGTGCTGCCCAAGCACATCGCCCGTCGGCTCGACACACTCCTGGAAGCTCTTGCCTTCACGGAGCAGCCCGGCGAGTTCGACACCCCGGACGCCGGGGTCCTGCTCACGATCGCCGATGCGGTGCGCCACCACCGACCGGTCTCGATCCGCTACACCGACCGTGACGGACGGCGCAGCGAACGCACGCTGCACGCGTACGGGATCGTCGCCCATGCGGGCCGGTGGTACGTCACGGGCAAGGACGCCCAGATCGGCGAGGACCGAACCTTCCGGCTCGATCGCATCGCAGACGCGCGGACCCTGCCCGGCTCATTCGAAGCGCCAGTGGGTCCCGGTCCGGAACAGCGCGTGTTGTCAGGGTTCGCCACGGCCGAGTACCAGCATGAGGTGACCTTGCGGATCCACGGGACAGTTGAGCAGATCCGCGCCCACCTTCCGGCCAGCGTCGCGAGCCTGGAGGAGCACGAGTCCCCGGCCGGCGAGGACCGCGCTACCGAGCGCTGGCTGCGCGTCGAGCTGCGGGCGGAGCGGCTCGACTGGTTGCCCCCGGTACTCGCCTCACTCGACCGGCCGTTCGTCATCGAGCGCCCCGATGAACTCCGCGACCTCGTCATCGCGCTCGCCGATCGCCTCACGTCCTACGCCGCCGAGCCTGACCGCGAGGAACGAATGTCATGAGATGGCACACCTAGGGCCGAGCCCCGCCCGCCCGCGGAAGCCGTCCCATTCGCACACGACGGTGCGGGGGCCGACTGCCGGGGCCGACGGACACCACCGCGGCGGTCCTCGGCTTCCTGCTGCCCGTCATGGCCACCACCCTGCCCTGGCTCCATCAACCATTGCGACCTTCATCCGGAGAGGACCCAACCCCCATGTCCATGTGGCCTTCGATCGTTGCCGTGATCGGCACCCTGGCCGGCGCCCTGACCGCCGGACTCCTGCAGCACCGCGCCGCCATCACCGCACGCGCTGAGCAGCGCGCCGATACCCACCGCCAGGACCAGCTCGGCGCCGTCACCGAATTCGCGGCCGCCCTGGACGCCCACCGCTCGGCGATGTTCCACCGGGAGCGCTTGGCCTTGATCAGGGCCGGCACCGAGCACCAGCTGGAGGCCCAGACCAAGTCCCACGACACCCGGACGGCGATCACCGTGCCCCACGTCCGCCTCCAGGTTCTGGTCCCCGGGTTGGCGGGTCCCGCCCAGCAGGCCGCGGATGCCACGTACGCCCTGCGCAATGCCACTGACCGCGCCGAGCTGGACGCCCTGCGGCGTGCGGCCAAGGAAGCGTCCATGGCCTTCGTCGCCGCGGCAGCCGCGCTGCTGAACCCCGACCACCGCTGACCGCGGCGAGCGAGGCCATCATGACGCGCATGTCCCCCGGCCCCAGCCGAGGTGCCGGCCGTCCTGGCAGGTCCCGAACGCCCACCACGAGGCCGGAAAGACGTACGACCACCTGGTGGCAGGCTCCGGGAAATGTCAGGCACCGTCTGAGCCGGCGGGTCACACTGGGGGACGTGCTGATCATGGATGCCGTGCTGGAAACCTACGTAGCCGCCGACTTCGCCCTGTGGCCCGTCGCCGACGCGCCCGCAGACCGTCTCCTGGCCCTGTCCGGCCAGCTGTCGCCCCGAGAGGTCGGCACTGCCATGGCGATCCTCACCGACTACGACGAGGGACATGACGACAGCGGGGCCCACGCCGCCGCCCACAGCGCGGAACGGGTTCGCCGATTGCTGACGGTTGAGCGCGTCGTCGCTCCGGGTGGCTTGAGGATCCGGGACACCGCCACCGGAGTCACCGCACCACCCGGTTGCTGCTTCGGCATCGAGAACTGGCGGGACTGGCTCGATCTGATGAACGGCGAAATGCCGTGGCTCGGGCACAGCCCCGCACCACGCGTCGAGCACGTCGGGGAGGGCGTCCGGCTGTGGCCGGACGCGGACCGGCCGGAGGGGCTCCCCATCGACATACCTCGGGCTCAGCTTCCGGCACTGCTGGGGTCCGTTCAGAACGAACTCGCTGGTTTCTTGACTTCCGTCGAACAGTGGGCTGCCCAATACGTTCCGGCCCTCGCCCCGGCCGTGGTCGCGAAGCTGGACGAGGACCTGGTCATCACGGCTCCGCTGTCAGAGTGCTAAGGCTGGGGCGGGCGCTCGTCCCCGCGCTGACGCCCGTCGTTCGCCCCACGAGCCTCGAAGTGCGTACGCGTGCAGCTGCACAGCCCCGTACGTGAGGACGTCCACGGAGCCCGGCTGCCGTTTCAGGTCAAGAGTGCGGCTGCCTGCTGGCGTGCCTGGGCCAGCCAGGCCACGCGTTCCTCCTCGGCCGAGTCGGTGACGGTTCGGAAGACGACCCGGCGCACATCGGAAACTCCCACGTACGGCAGGACACATGCCGCCCAGATCCTCTCCAGGGGGTCGCCGAACTCGCTCTCTTCCCGGTCGGCGGGCGTGTCGGAAGTGTTCAGCACGAGAGCCCTGCCCGCCTTCAGGAGCCCAGCCGGTTCGCCCTCCGCGGTACCCAGCTTGTAGGCGACGCCGGGCGCAAGTACGCGCTGCACCCAGCCCGTGAGGACAGCGGGCGGCATGCCCCACCAGTTCGGGTGGACGAACACCATGGCATCGAGTGAGGCCACCTCTCTCCGGTGCAGAGCCACCTGCGCGTCGTCGGCGCGTGCCGCTGCCTCGACCGTTCCCGTCTCCTCGGCGGAGAGCAACGGTGTGAACCCTTCAGCGCACAGGTCATGCGCCAAAACCGTGGCCCCCCGCCCGCGCAGCTCCTCCACAACGGCGTCGTGAACCGCGTGGTTGAAGCTTCCCGGCCGCGGGTGTGCGAGGTACACCCCAATGCGCATCTTTTCCCCCGTTGACACGGACATCGTCGGGCCATCGCAGTATGAGCCCGTGTACAGCCTCACACACGGCTGATCACTGACGAGGTGCCCCCCGGCACACTGAGGGACGTTCCTTGCTCCACTGGTAGCACTGGAGCGTGGTCTCCGGGTGTGTAGAAGCTGAGGTTGATGCGGGCTCCGGGGGCCGTGACGGGTTCGGCGAGGCAGGTCGTGAGTCGGCCGGGTCCGTGAACGGCGTGGCGGACGGGAAGCTCGGAGCCGTCGAAGTAGGGGATGGGTGCCGCAGCATGTTCGCGGTAGAGCGGTCCGGTCACGGGGTCGTTGAGGACGTCGTACGCGAGGCGACCGAGCGCCAGGTTGTCCGGGCGTAGCTCCACGCTGTGCTTCAGGTGGGGCATCATGGCCGGCACCCAGTGGGTTTCCCAGTGCATCAGGACGTCGGTGCGGGCCTCGGGGTCCAGGAGCATCCAGCGCATGATGTTCGCGGGGGCTTGTCCGCGGGGGAAGAGGAGCCGGAAGTCCTCGTTGTGGACGACGACGTTCCATTCGGCGTCGTTGACGTACGCCAACGCACCGTGGATGTGGTTGGTGACCCGCTGCCACGCTCCGGCTATGGACGTCCCCGAGTCGCCGTGCAGGGCATGGGGTGGGCTCTCCCTGCGGGTGATCAGCCACAGGAACGCCCACTCCTGCTCGTTCAGCTGCAGCGTCCGCGCGACTGCGGTGAGGAGATCAGCACCGGGGCTGGCGAGCTGACCGTTCTCGAACCGGTTGTACGTGCCCGGGGTGCGCGTGAGCAGCACGTCCATCTGCTCCTGGCTCAGACCGGCAGCCCGCCGACCGGGACCGGGCCCCCGCTTGGGAAACCCCATTTCCACGGGGTCGATCGCGGCTCGGCGCGCCCGAAGGATCTCCTTGAGGCGGCCCCGGTCACTGGCCGACAGGTTCATCCGGCACCTTCCACTCGGGCTGAGCCCGGCAGCAGCCGGGTTTTTCGGCCCAATTATCTGCACTCACAGACCCTGGAAAAGATGATCACACGGCGGAATACTCACCTCCGGAGCCACCCCACCCACGCCGTGGGGCGCATTGCCCAGCACAGCGGTTCGGACCGCCTGGAGCCCGCAGGACCCGCAGGTCCGGCCGGCATGACGTCCGCTCCGCTGGTGCCCGGTCCCGGGAACACGTCCCACCGCCACCGAGCGCCCGTTCCCCGACCGACACGTGCCAAGGGCCGACAGACGAACCTCCTGGAGATCACCTTCATGTATCCGAGACCACGCCGACGACGCGTGCTGCTCGCCGCCGTTCCCGTGCTGATGCTCGGCGGGCTCCTGTCGCCGGCGGCGACCGCGAGCGCCTCCCCCGCAGCACCCGGGGCTCCGGAGCCTGCCCGGATCGACCTGGTTCTCGACCTGTCCGGGTCGATGAACGAGAACGACGCCGGCGGCCAGACCCGCCTGGCCGCCGCCAAGCAGGCGGTCACCCGGATCATCGAGACCGCCCCCGAACAGGCCCCGCTGGGACTGCGCGTCTACGGCGCCACGTATCCCGGACAGGACAAGACCCAAGGCTGCGCCGACACGCAGCAGGTCCTGCCGGTCACTCGGATGGACCGGGCGGCGCGTGCCGACGCCAAGAAGCGGGTCGCGGACTTCAAGGCGGTCGGGTTCACACCGATCGGCGTCTCCCTCCGCGAAGCCGCCAAGGACCTCGGCCCGACCGGCAAGCGCCGCATCGTCCTGGTCTCGGACGGTGACGACACCTGTGCACCGCCGCCTCCGTGCGAGGTGGCCCGAGAGCTCAAGGCGCAGGGCATCGACCTCGCCGTGGACGTGATCGGGTTCCGTACGCCCTCCTCGGCACGTGCGCAGCTGAAGTGCATCGCCGACGTGACCGGCGGATCATACGCGGACGCCGACGACGCCGACTCGCTGACCGACAATCTGGGCACCCTCTTCCGCAAGGCGTGGCGGATCTACCAGGCCACCGGAAAGCCGGTCGAGGGCTCCCTCAACGGCTGCCAGGACGCTCCGCTGGTCGCGCCGGGCCAGTACCTGGACGAGTTCACCGGGGGGCGCGACCTCTACTACAAGGTCAAGAAGCGGCCGGACCAGCGGCTCCAGGTGAGCGCCACCGCCGTCGCCGAAGAGGGGTACGGGCGCGGCTCCATCATCGCCGTCTCCGCCGGCCCTCCTGGCAACGGCAAACCCCGCGGCTGGCTCCGTGAGTTCGCGCAGTCGATGGGATGGGCGAACGTCGTCTCCACCGGAGGCCGCAGCAAGCCCGGAGCGGGCAACGAGGCGGCCGCGCCGGACGACACCGGCTGCATCGTGGTCGAGAACCAGGTGACCCGGTCCGGCGACAAGCCGATGCCCGTCGAGCTTCTCGTCGGCATCGCCGACGGGACGACCCGGGGGGCCGGCGCGCGGACTCCGGAGCCCCGCACCGGGGCCGCCGCCGAGGGCGGCTTCTCCTTCAACAGCGCCACCCCGATCGGACCGGGCACCCACCGGCAGTCCATCGCCGTCGGTGAGGCACCCTTCTGGCGGGTGGAGCTGAAGGCGGGCCAGAAGTTGACGGTCAAGGCCGGTGTCGACATCCCGACCGACTTCCCCAACTCCGCCACCAGCGGTTTGGGCGTCACCGTCTACAACGCCCAGCGTCAGTCGACACCGTGCAACGAGGACCACCGCGCGACCGAGCTCTTCGCGGGCAGGACGGGGCACTTCGAGCGGGTCTGCGGGCCTTGGGAGATCACCGAGCAGGGCGACGCCAAGACCCCCGATTCCAAGGGATACGACGTGCCCGGCACGTACTACATCCAGGCGCAGGTCGCCGAGCCGGACAACAAGGCGAAGGGCATCGTCCTACCCGTTTCACTGACCGTGGACGTCTCCGGCACACCGCGCTCCGGCAACGGCCCGGTGTTCTTCTTCGGTGACGACGCCGCCCTGGGTCCCTCGACGTCCGGTGCGAACGGGAACGGCGAACAGGGCGGGACCAGCGGCACGACGGCTGCCGCCGAGGACGACGACTCACCCGTGGGCAAGCTCGCGCTGCTGGCCGGTGTCGGCGCCGGGGTCCTCCTGCTCGGGGGCATCACCTTCTACGCCCTCAGGCGCCGCCGCGCAGCCTGACACCGGCGCTCGGACAGGTGAAAACGACCGAGCGCGGCAGCGCTCCGGTCCACGTCCGGCTCGCCCGTGCGGGCCGGGGGAGCGACGCGACGTGGAGAGTCATGGTTCGGCGCCATTGCCCAAGGCGGTCGAAGCAGCGTTCCACGACGTTGGGGCGCAGCAGGGCCGGGACCGCCGCCTCGTGGACCTGGAGCTCGAAGGCGGGAGGGCGGCCGCCGCGGCCGCCCTCCCGGGCCCGGGTCAGGCGGCTCGCCAGGAGCGCCCGGATCTCGGACTCGTGGGTGGTCATCGCGCACTCCTTCGGTACGGCGTGTCTGATGGGGGCTGCCTTCCGTGCCGGTGTGCCTCCGTCTGCTCCCCCGTCGCGTTCCGTTGTGGGGTACGACGAGACGGCCGGGCGGAATGTGAGGCGGGGCGCCGATCTCACATTTCGGGGCGCTGTCCCGTCGTACAGGCGAGGAAAGGTCCGATCGAGGGAGCCGCGAGACCATGACGAGCATTTCGACCGCGCCGGAAGACGGCCGGCTGGACCCGATCACGGGCGCGATCACTGGTGAACGGCGCCAGCTGACCAACCTCGCCTACCGGATGCTGGGCTCCCTCGCCGAGGCCGAGGACGTCGTCCAGGAAACGTACGCCCGCTGGTTCGCGATGTCCCGGCAGCAGCAGGAGGCGGTGGCGTCCCCCGGCGGCTGGCTGACCAAGGTCGTCGGCCGCATCTGCCTCGACGTGCTCCGCTCGGCACGGGTCAGGCGGGAGCGTTACGTGGGGGAATGGGTCCCCGAGCCGCTCCCCGCGCGCACCGAGTGGCCCGCCGGCGCGACGGACGGCAGCACGGCCGATCCGGCCGACCGCATCGTGCTCGACGAGTCGGTGAGCATGGCCTTCCTCGTCGTGCTCGAATCGATGACCCCGGCCGAACGCGTGGCGTTCGTCCTCCACGACGTCTTCCGCTACCCCTTCTCCGAAGTGGCCGACATCGTCGGCCGCAGCCCGGCGGCCTGCCGCCAGTTGGCGTCCTCGGCCCGCCGCCGCATCGACGCCTCGCGGGCTCCTGTGTCGCCGACGGCCCAGCGCGCCCGCGTGGTCAGGGAATTCAAGCAGGCGTGGGAGGCCAAGGACATCAACGCCCTCATCGGCCTTCTCGACTCCGACGCCACTGCCGTCGGGGACGGCGGCGGACGCGTCACGGCCGCACTCCACCCGATCGAGGGCGCCGAGCGCATCGCCCACTTCTTCGCCGGCCGCACCCGCCCGGGCCGGCTGACGCTCATGGAGTGCACGGTCAACGGCCAGGCCGGTCTGGCGGCCCACCTGGACGGGGTCGTCGTGTCGGTGTACGCGTTCGACATCGCGGACGGCCGGATCCGACGGATCTGGGCCGTGCTCAACCCCGAGAAGCTCCGGCCGTGGAAAACGGGCTGACGTCCGCCCACTCGCCACCGGGCCGGTTCTCGGGGTCCCGGCGTCTCGGCCGGCAGCCACAGGCTAGAGCGCATCGGGATGTGGTTTCCGCGTAGAGCGTTCGTACTTCGGCACGGCGTATCGCTGCCGCACCATGCCCGTTCTTTGGCCATGTACGAACCCGTCGCGGACCGGGTCCGCCGGTTCGCCGACCGGATCAGCCGCGCCGACCTGTGGCGATCGCGGAACGCATCTGATTCGTTACGGCGACGGAGGCGAGCGGCACTCCACCCCCGGGATGTCGCCGAATCGACTCGGACGACGCACCGTGCCCCCCCTTGGGGGCCAGGGGCCGGGCAGGGTTTGGTCGGTCACGGCGATGGCACCGCAGTGGTCGCATCCCCGGGGCTGGTGAGCTTCGCAGGCAGGCGGTGGGCTCGAACCACCTCAGGATGCGGCTCGCTCGCCACCCGGGGCCGCGAGGACGTCGCCGATCGCCCGCGCCAGCGGCAGGCCGCGGGGGGTGCCGGCCGCACGGGTCTCGATCGACCTGGCCCGCTGTGCCGCCGTGGCCAACCGGCTCCGGCACGTTCCCCCGCTGAAAGGAGGAGGGGAGCGATTGCCAGGCCATGTCGGGGGCGGGCGGCAATGATCGGCACGGGTTGCCGGCAACCGGTCGCACCGGACGGGACGGTGGGCAGCCAGACGCGTACGAGAGGCTCCGCGAGGCCACCACGAGGGGATTCTTGGCCCGAGCCCTGCCCCCGTTTACCAATATCGGTTTCTGGTGTCAAGTCCCGAACTCATGTGACATGACCCCCCTCCTCCCATCGGGTTTATTTGAAGCAGGTCCTCACCGGGAAACACCGGAGGAAAAACGAGGCCGACGGATTACCGCAACTGCTGGCGGAGTGGTTTTCAGTAACCCCCGCGACCCGAATGGAGAAACACCAATGATGAAGATTTCCCGCAAGATCATGCTGGCCGCCGCCTCTGCTGCCCTGGCTGGAGGAGGAATCGCGCTGCCGGCCACGGCGACGGCCGCCCCGGCCCCCCAGATGACGGTCACAGCGGACACCCCGAACACGCCCAATACCCCGAACACGCCGAACACCCCGGGCGGCGGCGCTAATACCCCGAACACGCCGAACACGCCTAACACCCCGAACACCCCGGGCGGTGGCGGGAACACCCCGAACACGCCGAACACGCCGAACACGCCTAACACCCCGAACACCCCGGGCGGTGGCGGGAACACCCCGAACACCCCGAACACGCCGAACACGCCTAACAC
>NZ_JBHWJJ010000147.1:0-2736 GCF_042732005.1 Streptomyces sp. NPDC059851
GGCCCCCCGCCCCGGGGCCGGGCCGGGGGCCTGCGCCTTTCGGGGGGTCCCGCCCCCGCCCCTGGGCACCCCGACCGCCGGCGCGGGCGGGGGGACCGGGCCCCGCCGGCGTTCGAGCGGGCCGGGACGGAGGCGAGCCGGGGCCGCGGGGGCGGCGCGCGGCGGGGTTACGCCGCGACCAGCTCCGGGTGCCAGCGCCGGGCCACCGCGGGGTGGGCCCGGACCCAGCCCTTCAGCTCGTTGCGCCCGTACTCCGCGTGCAGCGGGTTCGACGCGTCGTGCAGCACACCGGGGGCGTGCTTCAGGTACTCGCCCGGCACCGTGTCGACGACGGCGTCCAGCCGCGGGTTGTAGAAGAACGGCACCGAGAACCGCTCGACCGCACCCGGTGGGCTGACCACCCGGTGGTCGGTCGCGGTCAGGTAGCCCTCCGTGGCGATCTCCAGCAGCTCGCCCAGGTTGACCACGAACGCGCCCGGCATCGGCGGCACGGCCACGTACCCGCCGTCCTTGACCACCTGGAGGCCGCCCACGGAGTCCTGCAGCAGCAGGGTCAGGAAGCCGTAGTCCTTGTGGGCGCCGACGCCCTGGTCCGCGCCGGACGGCGCGGACCCGGGGTAGCGGATCAGCTTCGTGTGCAGGTGCGGCCGGTCGGCGAAGGCGTCGTCGAAGAAGTCGTGCGGCGCGCCGATCGAGGTCAGCAGCTCCTGCAGCAGCCGGTGGGCCACCGAGGCCAGCCGGGACTGCCAGTCCAGGACCACGGTCCGCAGCTCCGGCAGGGCGGCCGGCCACTGGTTCGGGCCCTCCAACCACAGGTACGCCGGGTCGCCCGGCTCCAGGACCGGCGCCGGGCGCTCCGCGCCGACGTCCAGCTGGTCCCGCCAGTCGGAGGCCCCGCCGGTCAGCTCGTGGCCGATGCGGGTGTAGCCGCGGAAGTGCGGCGAGTTCAGGTTGCTGACGGCGAGCCTGTCGGCCTCCGGTAGGGCGAAGAACGCCCTGGTCACGTCGAGTATCCGAGCGCTCTCCGCCTCGGTGATGCCGTGCCCGGTGAGGTGCAGGAATCCGGTGTCCCGGGCCGCGGCGTGCAGCGCCTTCAGGAAGTCGGCCCGCTGGGCCGGGTCGTCGGCCTGGGAGAGATCGATGACGGGGAGGGAGTGCGCGGACGGCATGACGGCTCCATTTCGGATGTCACGGGGTCCTGTTCCCCTGAGATGTCGGGGCAGCGGAGGGGGAGGGCCTCCGGCAGGGGTGGCGCCGGGGCCGCGTGAGCCGCGTACAGGACCAAGTCGGATCGGGGTGGATCAGGCTTGAGAACGGTCCGGCGGCTGACAGCTCGTCGTCGTGACACGCATGTGGTCCACATGGCGGCGCTTGACGAGGAGGAGAGTCATACCGTGAGCGTACGCCCGTATTGCCCTTCATCAGAACGGGTGAACCGGACTGGCCGGACAGGGCCGCCCGCGGACCGGCTACGCTGGACCCGTGGCAGTCGTCGACGTATCCGAAGAGCTGAAGTCCCTCTCCTCGACCATGGGGTCGATCGAGGCCGTCCTGGACCTCGACAAGCTGAGGGCAGACATCGCCGTGCTCGAGGAGCAGGCAGCGGCCCCGTCCCTGTGGGACGACCCGGAGGCTGCCCAGAAGATCACGAGCAGGCTTTCCCACCTCCAGGCCGAGGTCCGCAAGACCGAGACGCTGCGGGGCCGCATCGACGACCTCGCCGTCCTCTTCGAGCTGGCCGAGGAGATGGACGACCCGGACACCCGCGCCGAGGCGGAGGTCGAGCTGGTCGCCGTCCGCAAGGCGCTGGAGGAGATGGAGGTCCGCACCCTCCTGTCCGGCGAGTACGACGAGCGCGAGGCGCTGGTCAACATCCGGGCCGAGGCCGGCGGCGTGGACGCCTCCGACTTCGCCGAGCGCCTCCAGCGCATGTACCTGCGCTGGGCCGAGCGCCACGGCTACTCCACGGAGGTCTACGAGACCTCGTACGCGGAAGAGGCCGGCATCAAGTCGACCACCTTCGTCGTCAAGGCGCCCTACGCCTACGGCACCCTCTCCGTCGAGCAGGGCACGCACCGCCTGGTGCGCATCTCGCCCTTCGACAACCAGGGCCGCCGCCAGACCTCCTTCGCCGGCGTCGAGGTGCTGCCGGTCGTCGAGCAGTCCGACCACGTCGAGATCGACGAGACCGAGCTGCGCGTCGACGTCTACCGCGCCTCGGGCCCCGGCGGCCAGGGCGTCAACACGACCGACTCGGCGGTGCGCATCACGCACATCCCGACCGGCATCGTCGTGTCCTGCCAGAACGAGCGCTCGCAGATCCAGAACAAGGCCAGCGCCATGAACGTCCTCCAGGCCAAGCTGCTGGAGCGGCGCCGCCAGGAGGAGCAGGCCAAGATGGACGCCCTCAAGGGCGACGGCGGCAACTCGTGGGGCAACCAGATGCGCTCCTACGTCCTGCACCCCTACCAGATGGTCAAGGACCTGCGGACGGAGTTCGAGGTCGGCAACCCGCAGTCGGTGCTCGACGGCGAGATCGACGGCTTCCTGGAGGCCGGCATCCGCTGGCGCAAGAAGACGGAGCAGGGCCAGGACGCCTGAGTCCTCCGGTCCGGCCGGCCCCGCGGACGCGGGGGCGGCCGTGACACCGCGGCGGCGGCCGTGACACGACGCGGGCGGGGGGCGGGCCACCCTAGGTGTTGGGGGCCCCCCCCCCGTGCCCGCCGGGTTGGCGGG